>JAAZFF010000034.1 GCA_012511845.1 Lentisphaerota bacterium | reverse complement strand
TTTCATGCGACAGGTTTGGAGCGACACCAATCTCGTTGGATGGGCACGGGGTTGGATAAAGAACAGGTACTGGCTTGAGACAAGAACATGGCTCGATTGAGACCCAGAAGACTGTTTACCGTTTTCGAAAAGATAAGTCGTCAGGCAATCACTCTTATATTATGGACAGGGGCAGATTACGATCCCATATGCAGCGCTTTGGCAAATCTTCTGTTCCGTCGACTTGGAAGGAGCGTAACCACTATTATTTACGATTTATTCTACCAAAAACAAGGAGTGATTTATGAAAATTGCTTGTAAAAACAAACTGTTTGTATACTGCCTTATCATATGTTCTGTAATATCATGTGTGCGCGCAGACATCGACCCAATAGCCGAAATACGTTATTTCACAGCTTTCCAATACGCCGATTTTGCCGGCGAGGGAACGGCGGTTGACCATTATGGCAACACGCTCGTGATTGATGTCAATAACTACTGGTTTGGAAACTTTCCTACAAATCCTGTGCCAATAACGGGAGTTTCTTTGAGCTACTGGGTGGATAACGGGAGTGTAGATCCCACAAGCTACTTCAAGGACAAGACGATTGTGTTTTTTGCAATGACCAATGAATGGAAAACCTCACAGCGCAAAAAGCCGAGAGCAGGTAGTATTATTTGGGATGCAGATTTGACATTCACGAACACCTGGGGGTATTGCCCACCGAAGTTCGTGTGGAGCTACCCTCCGACATGGTTTGCCCTTGAAACGAATGACGTGGCACACCTTCATTTCTTTTCCAACATTGTTGAAAGCGTGGTTGTCAATAGAGATAGGCGACTCTTCTACACAACCACACGTGATGCCATAATGGCAGGTGAATCGGGAGATCCGGATGAAAGGCTTTACCGGATGATGTCCTTTTGGCCGTTGCTTGAGTTTATCTGGGACGAGGAAGAGGAGGCGAGCCTTGTCGAGATGATAAATGATCCACTGCTAACACGAATGTTACGCGCACGCGCCATGGGGCAGCTCAAAAAGCGTTTTGATTGGCCGGCTACGAATACGATCCCCGAGTTGTAAGGATGACTCCAGTGCAGCTTGCACAGTATTGCGCTACCTGTGTTTCAATATTTTCACTATTACAACGATACCAACTTCATGCGCCAGGTTTGGAGCGACACCAACCTCGTTGGATGGGCACGGGGTTGGATAAACAACAGGTACTGGCTTGAGACAAGGACACGGCTTGATTGAGTCCCAAAGTGATACTGCGCACCTCGAGCAACAAACACTGTTTACTGTTTTCAGGAAGATAACAGCGATAGGGCGGAGATTACCGGACGAGACCTGAGCTACCAAATATAAACCGCCAAGTCGGAGGTAGTCTAATTTTTGTAATTCAGCAGCATAAGAAGCCTGTCTCGCGATATGCGATACCTCCGATCGCTTTCATCATTTTTAGACTCCGGTCGTCTGCCCTCGATTTCGATGCCGAGGTTTTCGTAATCTTTTTTCCTCCAACCATCCACCGTGCATACCACCACTTCGACGACTTTCGCATCTCCAGGCTAGCCATATGATTCTCCCTGAAATTAGTTGAAAAACACTGAAATTGAATTAAGCCTAAAAATAGCAGTTGAGTTTTCAGTTTTATGGTAAAAGTAATGTAATTCGTTCGCTTGCCGAATACGCTCATAACCAGGTGCGCATAGAACGCAGTGTAGAGGCGTCCGTAACCAGCGCAATTGTGGCAACGCCACATCAACACATCCTGCTTCACAGCCCTTAAAATCCATACATATCACGGCGGTTTAAGAGTGTGAAATATCTTATCAACTTTTACACCCATTAGGTGAAGAGTCAAAATCATCCCACCCAATAACAACAGCGGTTAAGAGTGCTATTTAGAGTTTAACTGCCGTTATTAGGTTAAGTGTATTCTAACACCGATCCAAACAAATGACAAAAAATGACAAAAAAAACCGAAGTTCAACTCCGGCTTTCGCATAGCGCACTTCTGTAAGTACGTGATTGTCTTTTACTTATAAATGGTCGGAGCGGCGGGATTTGAACCCACGACCTTCTGCGCCCAAGGCAGACGCGCTCCCATACTGCGCTACGCTCCGTAGAATTTCTAAAATGTTACTGACACATTATACAAAAAAAACTAAATAATTCAATCTGGAAAGATCGCACCCGGCGGCAGAGCCTGCCGCCCTCCATTGCGTAGCGTAAAAATGGAGGGCGACACGCCGTGGAGCCGTTAGACCACAAACAATTCATGGCATCAAAATATTTTTATATTCGCCTGATAAAGTATTTATGGTACTTTAATGTCTCTATTGCGCCTTGCAAATTTGATTTGTGTCTGAGTCAAACCTGTTTTTATAACATCAATATTTACAAATAATAGTATCATGAGAGTTTATCTGCTACCATCCGAAGGCTCTTTTTATCGGGCTAATCTGCATTGCCATACCACTATTTCAGATGGAAGGTTTACTCCGGCTGAAATCAAATCACGATATGTGGCTGCCGGCTACAGCATCGTGGCTTTCTCTGATCATGAGACACCGGTGCCGCACCTGGAATTGAAGGATGAAAACTTTCTCCCTGTTACAGCATATGAAATTTCATTTAACAAACCTGAACCGTACCATCCCCACTGGACACCGACACATCACTTTAATCTTTACTCTAAAAAGGAGTGCCCAACACACTTTCCGTATATATGCCCGGAAAAAGACTGGTGGGGTCCCGGTTTTTTTGAGCCGGCAGGATTTAATCCTGATGATTATGTAGTTGATACGCGAACTCCAACGTATACCATTGAGGGACTGCAGAAGATAATAGATCGAGCCAATGAGCTGGGCTTTCTCGTCTCTTACAATCACCCTGCCTGGTCTCTGCAGGAACCGGAGACTTACACCCAACTTGATGGTATATGGGGTGTTGAATGTTGCAACAGCGGTTGTTACAGGTCCGGCTTCATTCTTGATAACAACGAATTCCCTCTTCATAGCTACCTGAAAGCAGGGAAAGACGTATTTCCACTTGCTCAGGATGACAACCACAGTGCAAAGCATGAATTTAGCGGCTGGAACATGGTCAAATCGCCCTCGCTGAAGTATGGAGACGTTATATCAGCTCTCGAAAGAGGCGATTTTTATGCATCAACGGGACCCTCCATAGAACACTTGTGGCTTGAGGATGGTGTACTCCATCTTGAGTCTCCTGATGGAGTTGCAGCATATCTTACAACCGACAGCAGATTCCAGAGCTGTATAACGGCTCCTGCCAATACGAGACTTGTTGCTGAC
>JAAZFF010000297.1 GCA_012511845.1 Lentisphaerota bacterium | reverse complement strand
GCGACGGTATGGGACAGGGCTCACTCAATCTTGCTTCCCTTACTGTTCACGGCGACACACGCAAACTCCTTATGGAGCAGCTTCCCGTAGCCGGACTCTGCTCAACCCACTCCAAAAGCTCTGCCGTAACTGACTCTGCAGCATCTGCAACAGCCATCGCTTGCGGTACTAAAGTTAATAATGGCAATCTTGGGATTACGCCCGATGACAAAGTTCTTGTGTCTGTTGCCGAAAATGCAAGAGATGCCGGGAAATCTGTTGGCATTCTTACTAATGACCCAATTTCTGGAGCAACACCTGCCGGATTTTTCGCCCATCAGAAAAAACGCGATATGACGCAGGAAATTATATCTGATGCTGCAGCAAGCAATTTCGATATTTTGCTTGGCAGCTCTGGTACAAAAAAACATTTTACGAGCAATAATGTAACAGGCACTCCACGCAACCTGCAGCAGGAGATGGAAGAGGCTGGGTATGTTTTCGTAGAAACTGTCAACGAGTTTCTGAAAGTGCCTGCCGGCAAAAAGACTGTAGCACAGATTAAATTCTCAGAATTTGCTTCCGACGAAATCACCCTTTCAGAAATAACGGCTTCAGCAATAAAAAAGCTGAGCAGGAATAAAAAGGGATTCTTCATGATGGTGGAAACAGCCCTGCCCGACAAGCATGGCCACGGCAATAACAAAAATGGCTCCATCCTTGGAGTGCTGCAGGCTGACTGGGTTGTTAAAGTAGCACTCGATTACGCCGTAGCAAACAGGGATACTCTCGTAATTTGTACTGCAGACCATGAAACAGGCGCCCTCACTGCACTGAAAAGCGTTGTGGAAGGTTCCGAACCTGTTGCTCATTTTGCAAGTGGATCACACTCCGGTGTGGCAGTTCCCATTTATTCGTACGGTCCCGGAGCAGAAAAATTCTCCGGTATCATAGACAACGTAGATATCGCGCACAACATCAGAGCCCTCTGGAACTTTGAGGAATAACCCGGCAAGCCGAGCCCGGCAAACCGGGCAATAGGTAAAAGAGTGATCAGTGGGCAGTAGGCAGTGGGTAGCCGATCAGGAACTGGATCGATATCGCTACCGTTATCGTTGTCGAAGCCTGCTGAGGGCTGGAGGGCGAATGTCCTCATGAGCCGCAGACTGTAGCACGGACATTCCTGTCTGTCCGTGTCTGTCTGTGTCTGCTTAGAAGGTAGGGCGATGACCTCCGGGCGCGCCGCACAACAACGGACAGCTTGGCTTGTCCCGGCGTAGTTAGCGGACGAAGCCGGAAGAGCCGTCTCTATCCACTGCCCACTAACCACTTTCTTCTGAACTAATTCCACCCTCATCTTCGTGAACGTAAAACGTGTACCGCTCCGCTGTGAACAGGTACGATCTCCCGGCAAGCCGGGCAGTGTGCAGTGGGCAGTAGGCAGTAGGGAAAAGAGTGATCAGTGGGCAGTAGGCAGCCCCATACGGTCGGACTGGTCGGACAAGTCAGACTGGTCTGACTCAGAATTCAAAATGATGTTTTTGCCTTTTCCTCAGTTGACCGCAGCTCGCATCAACTTGAAGCCCTTTTGAACGTCGCAATGTGGCATTGATTCCTGAACGTGATATTATACGCAGAAAGCTCTCGCAAACCTGCATCGACGGCGTTCTCCCCTCAAACTCCTCAACAGGATTAAGAGGTATCAGATTTACACGGCACTTCAAACCTTCAAGGAGTTTCACCAGCATCCGGGCATGCCCCACCCCATCATTGAAACCTTCTATCAGAGTATACTCAAAAGTTATTATTCTATTCGTTTTGCTTGTGTACTCACGGCAGGCTTCCATCAGTTCCCCAAGATTCCAGCGCCCGGCTACAGGCATGATTTTCTCACGCAGGCTTTGTTCAGCAGCATGCAATGAAACTGAAAGCTCAAATTGTACTCCTTCAGTCATCAGTTTCTTTATCCCGGGAACAACGCCGCACGTACTGAATGTTATTTTACGGGCTCCAATATTAAGTCCATTGTCGTCATTGAGGAGACGTGCCGCTCGCAACACATTGTCATAGTTTGCAAAAGGCTCCCCCATGCCCATAAAAACAATATTATCTGGAAAAGCACCTATTGAGCGAGATGCTTTCATTACCTGGGCTACAATTTCTCCGCTCTCCAAATTACGGATAACCCCATCCATTCCACTTGCGCAGAAAACACATCCGAACGCACAGCCTACCTGACTCGATACACAAACAGTCCGCCTCTTTCGTGAAGGAATTACCACGGTCTCAACCAGCTCACCGTCATGCATGCGCAACAGCAACTTTTCCGTTCCGCCGTCTTCCTGAACCTTGCTAATCAAGCCGGCAGTCTGCTCCAGAGAGCCGATTTTATTGCCCAAATCTTCCCGAAGAGTTTTCGGTAGATTAGTCATTTCATCCCAGGTGCCTGCTCTCAGGCTGTAAAGCCATTTCCATACCTGTTCGGTACGCCATTGCTCCATACCCAGCTCATTTAAAACATCAGCCAACTCCTCAAAAAAAAGAGAATATGCTGAAATACCAAGCTTTTTCTCTTTCATTATTCTTCCTCCAACTCAGAAACAAACAATTCCTGAAACCTTTCCGAGATTTTTATCTCTGTAACACTATTTATATCAACAGACACAAAAAGTGCCCCTGAATCCGAATTGTTTTCCAGCAACTTGAAAGATTCATCGGTTCCCAATACAAAACAGGCTGTCGAAAGCGCATCCGCATCCATCGCCGTACGTGCAACAACAGTAACCTGCGATACCCCCTCGGCGGGATATCCTGTACGAGGATCAATTATGTGCGAGAACCTCTTTCCGTCATGTTCAAAGTACTGTTCATAATCGCCGGAAGTAGCAACGGCAATTTCGTCGTTCAACAGCAGAATGCCTAGCGGATTATCATCAATCTCCCTAAGAGGATCGCGCACAGCTACCCTCCACATGCCTCCGCCATGGCGCACTCCGTCAGAGCGCATATTGCCGCCGATATTAATAAGGAAATTTGAAAATCCGGCTTCCTTTAAGCGCTCATGTACTACATCAACTGCATAACCCTTGGCAATCGCACCGAAATCCAAACACATCCCCGATTTTGCAAGGCGGGCAGAACCATCGTCAAGCAACTCAACTTTTCCAAAGTCACAAAGTGGCAGAGTCTCGACTATGACACCCTCCGCAGGCGGAAATTTTCCGGCACTGCCACCCCTGAAAAAACCCCACGCCTCCACAAGCGGTCCAACTGCCGGATTGAAGGCACCGTCGCTCATCTTGTAATAGTGAGCAGGTGAAAGCAACACTTCCACAGCATCTTTACCGAGCCTGATGTATGAACCACCACCGGCAGATTTATTTAATAAAGAGATCGAGCTTTCCGGAACGAAAACTGAAAGTTCATCGTTTACCTCGTCTACAGCTTTTTTTGCAATTAAAAAAGCTGTGTCGGAATTTTCCATGGAGATGGTCAGGCTGGCATAAGTCCCCATGGCGGGCCAATTATATTCCTTATTTGCAACTGTATCATCTTTACGACCGCAACCTCCAATAATGATAGCAGCGGGAAACAAAAGCAGTATAAATTTTGTATATTTTGAAAACATCAGTGATATCCGGCAGACTGCATCAGTATCAGAAACAATTCATTTTCGGCATTGAGAGTTTCTTCAAATGTCGGTACACGCATCGTTGTTTTACCTTCAAAAAAGCTGACAAGTTTTCTATGAAAACCCCTGGCTTCATGAACTTTATGCTCCTGCATTTTCAAATGCATCGCATCACGTAAAAAACCTATGTAAGCGAACCGTATACCGCTGAAGTCGCTTTCTCTCATGCACTCTTCGATAAACTCTACCGTCACCCCGACAAGTTCAGTTGCCGGTCTGGTTTTGAAATCAGATTCGGCTTCGAGAGAAGTTTCAACAAGTATGCCGTTCCCTCGCGCCATTTCTATCAGGGATGAATAAATCATCCTCCTGCATGGAGTTACTTCATGTCCCCTCCCCTCTGTAGCGCGCAGCCCGAGAACGCCCCAGTAAAGAGAGTGTGCGCACGGCATTCTCCAGTCAATTCTGCCCAAACGCTTTTCTATCGCAAGCATCTCTGTTGCATCCATCCCGAATTTATCGTGTAAGACGCCTGCAGCCGTACTGTCCGGCAAAGGAGCACTTCCATCGGCATTCAAAAAAGGAATTATATCCCCTGCCAGGCGAAACTTGTAATATTTTTCCGCCAAGTCAGATGCCATTCCAATCTTGTGTTGAAATATCCAACCCAGTTCACGGTACATGGTCGGACTTCGCGGATTGCGTGGAAGTCCTTCATCACGCAGCAACTTGATCCCGTTTTCGACCCACCTCCACCGATCTTCCCGTCGGCGCATCATTACGCTTATGTTGTATGACATATTCCATGCGTGAAAAACCCATACTTCAATTAAATGCGGCTCAAGCTTTGTAACCCAGTCAGACAGTTGAACGAGCTCAACATACCGCTGCTCCTCCTGCAACCGACTTACCCTGAGCCATAGCAAATCTGCCAGAACACCGCGGAAACCACCGAGCGAAACTGAAACAAACGTAACCATGGGCGGAACGTCGGCACTATATGAGGAACTGTGCTTTTGCAGTACAGTACGCCGCATCGTTCTCAGGCGCGAGCTCTGCATTCCGCTTGCTAGAACAAGTAAACAAACTGCCAGACCGACAACAATAAGTCTGACTGTTTTGGAGTGCCTTCTATCAGCCATAAGCAATCTCCTCGCCTTCCGGAGTTGCAAATAGCTCTGCCCTGCGGCATGCCCAGCAACTGTACGCTATCGTAACAAAATACGATGCCGGCAACCGTGGCAGAGTCCCCACCTTGACACCGAGCAGTGTAGTGTTGCCGCCAAGCCCCATCGGTCCTATGCCCAGCGAATTGGCATCCTCGAGAACCCGTTTCTCCAGTTGCGCCAGTTCCGGCAACGGTGCGCTATCTTCCAACGTACGCAGCAACTGCTCTTTAGCCTTTATGTAACCTGCTGCCCGATCGCCCCCGATGCACACCCCAAGTATGCCCGGTGCGCAGCCGTTGCCCTGAGCCTGCCAGACTGCATCAAGAAGACACTTGCGCACTCCCTCCAGGTCACGACCTGCATCCAGTCCCGTATCGGGCAAACTGTATTGCGTACTTACATTTTCGCAACCTCCACCTTTGAGCAAAAGGCGGACTCTTATTTTATTGGAAGTCGTAAAATAAATTGAGGGATTCCCATCGCTCACATTGTCAGTAATCTGTTTTCCAGACGGGACATCAATAACATTAAGTCTCAGCCATCCCCTGGAAGTTGCCTCCATAACAGCGGCATGCGTTACTTCTGTAAAAAAAACTGTATCAGCCCCTGCGGGCAATTCATACCAGAAAGAAAGTGTACCGGTATCTTGGCACATGGGTACAGACTTTTGCCGTGCAATATCAATATTATCCAGAAGTGTACACAGTGTATTTTGGGCACCGGAACTCATTTTCTCCAGAGAATTGCCTTTACGTAAACCGTTTACAATATCAGCAGGCAACTCTGTAGACGCCCTTCGAACAAGGTCGGCAAGCAATGCGACCCATCGTTTAAAAAGTATGTTATTTTTATCCATAATCATGTGTTATAAGATGGCATAAAGTTTAGAATGTAAAGCCGCCCGTGTAAAGAAAAATGAATTGAGCCCTGCCGGAGCTGGCGGAGCCCGGCAAGCCGGGCAGTGGGGAAAAGAGTGGTTAGTGGGCAGTGGGTAGCCGATCAGGAACTGGATTGATATCGCTACCGTTATCGTTATCGAAGCCTGCTGAGGGCTGGAGGGCGAAGGTCCTCAGGAGCCGCAGACTGTAGCACGGACATTCCTGTCTGTCTGTGTCTGTCCGTGTCTGCTTAGAAGGTAGGGCGATGACCTCCGGGCGCGCCGCAAAACAACGGACCGCTCTGAGAGCCGTCCCTACCTTTCTTCTCAGCAACCGCAGGTCGAAAGAATCAATTTTGACTTCGGACTAACGTGTACCGCTGAGCTGTTAACGTGTACGATCTCCCGGCAAGCCGGGCAGTGCAACAGGATTTTCTTGCAAAAAAACATAAATTTATGATACATTTTTCCTAAATTTCAAACAGGAGAAAAAGACAATGACTTCAGAAAAAGAAATTAAAACTCCAAAAACAATTGAACAACAAGCGGAACTATTCGACCGCTTGCGCCAGGAAATAAGCAAGGTTATAGTTGGGCAGGAGAAAATCTTTGACCGTCTACTTATTGCCTTGATATGCGAAGGGCATGTTCTTCTTGAAGGTGTTCCGGGAATAGCTAAAACAACGCTTGTACGGACATTGGCTCAGGCTGTAAACCTGGAATTCCACAGAATTTCCTTTACTCCCGACCTTTTACCTGCCGATGTTACAGGAACCCTGATATACAACCCCAAAGACGGTACCTTTTTCCCGAAAAAAGGACCGGTATTTACCAATATTTTACTTGCCGATGAAATAAACCGTGCTCCGGCAAAAGTTCAATCGGCCCTTCTGGAAGCCATGCAGGAACGACAGGTAACTATCGGTGACAACACTGACAAACTTCCCTCCCCGTTTTTGGTTCTTGCTACCCAGAATCCTATCGAACAGGAAGGCACTTACCCATTGCCCGAGGCACAGGTCGACAGATTTATGTTTAAATGCCTGATGGAGCTTCCGCCACGGGATGATGAACGACGCATTATGGCACGTTTTACCAAGCAGCGTTTGCCCGAAGTTGAACCTGTATTAAAGCTCGAAGATGTTATCGAGTTCCGGCATACACTGGAACAAGTTTATTGCGATGAAAAGGTATCGGAATACATACTTGATATAATTTTCTCCACAAGAGAGCCGGAGAAATTCAATCTCGCAACACTTCGCCCCTACATAGAGTATGGAGCATCCCCGCGTGCTTCCCTGTATATGAATCTTGCTGCACGCGCCAACGCAATGCTGCATGGCAGGGCATACGCTACGCCACAGGATGTAAAAGAGATTGCTGCTGATGTTCTTCGCCACAGAATGATAATAACTTATGAGGCAGAAGCAGAAGATATAACGTCGGACAAGATTATAAGCAAAATACTAAACGAGCTCCCTGTTCCGTAATAGTACCTTGCAGTAAAACTCATATTACAGAAAATAGAAAACAACATATAAATGAAAGTACTGTCGGTTGGAAACAGTTTCTCAGTAAATGCTCATACATATTTGCGGAAAATTGCAAAAGCCGGAAAGAGTGATCTGACGCTCTTCAATTGTTACATAGGCGGTTGTACTCTTGAACGCCACATGACACACGTCGATGCTTTCGAGGCTGATGAAAAAGATCCTGAAGGAAGCCCCTACCCAATCGCAGGAGGCGAAATGCTCAGCCTCAGAGATGCTCTGCTTCTTGATCAGTGGGAGATTGTTACAATACAGCAGGCGTCCCACGAAAGCTTTAAACCGCAAAGCTTCTATCCACATGCTGCAAGACTTGCTGAATATATACTAAAATACGCGCCTAAAGCCGAAATTGTTGTCCATCAGACATGGGCTTACCGTGATGATCATGCATTTTGGGGAGACAAGAACTTCAATACTGACATAATGTACAAAGCACTGCGAAAAACATACCATGACTTTTGCAAGGAAAACAATTACCGCATGATTCCATCAGGAGATGCTTTTCAAAATGCGAGGGTATCAAAAATGTGGGGAAAACCTGTTTTTTCGAAAAAACGCAAAAATGGAATGATGAAACGTTCTTTACACGTTGATGATGCCTTTCATGCCAATTCCAATGGATGTTATTTGCTTGGATGCATTTGGTTTGAGTTTCTCTTCGGCAAAGACGTTCGGGAAATCAGGTTCAAGCCCTGGTCCATCCCCCGCTCAGACGCTTCAATTTTGCGTGAAATAGCCCACAAAACGATAAAACATTCGAACAGGCACCTTTAAGTTTATTTCTCTTATTCCCAACAAACTTGACATCGCTTTAAAGCACGAAAAAATTTAGCCATTTATTTGACATTTTATAAAAATTTGTGCTAAGATTCAGGCTTGTTCATTTTTAAAACGAAAGAGGGTAAGCGTGAGCGTCATAGACGATTTAAAGGCATTGCAGGAGCTTGATGGTATTATCAGGGAATTGGAGCAACAAGCTAACGATATTCCTATAAGGCGGCAACAAGAGTTGGATAAAATAAAACTTGAGCGTGATGATTTCACACGTGCTGAAGAAGCCGTACAGGTGCTGAAAGATGAGGTGGCGAGAGGTGAATCATATATAGCTGAACTTAAGGAAACAATTCACAAGTTCAAATTGCAAATACCATCTCTCAAGACCCAGGCGGCATTGGACGCTATGCAGTCTCAAATTTCCAAGACTGAAAACGACTTCAAAGATGCTGAACTATCTGCAATAGAAACCCATCTAAAAATCGAACCTGCAGAGCAGTATGCAAACGAATGTAAAGCCAGATAAGAGGAAGCAAAGGCGGAAATAGAGGATTACATTGCAGAATTGGATAGCCGCCTTGCTGATGTTGAGGAAAGGCTTGAAGCAGCCCTGGAGAAACGCCTGGAAAAGGTAACCCCGCTGGACAACCCTGCAACAAAGCGATTTCTCCTCTATTACAACAGATTAAAGGGAAGGCGCTGGCCGGTACTTGCCAAGCTGGATGAAAATGTTTGTTCAGGTTGCCATATGGAATTGCCCCCGGCAAAACAGCAGGAAGTGCACAGGTATGTTTCAATGGCAAATGAACCTGCCAAGATGATAATCGTAACATGCGATTTTTGTGGACGAATAGTTTTTTGATATATTATAATATGGCGTGTCGGTTCGGTGGAGGAGGGATCGCTGTGGCTGGAGGAAACTCCGTGCCATGGAGGAAAGTCCGGACTCCGCAGGGCAAGGTGTCCTGGTGTAATGCCGGGAAGGGTGCGGGCAAACCGCGCCGATGGAAAGTGCCACAGAAAGCAAACCGCCGGTACGCCGGTAAGGGTGAAAGGGTGGTGCAAGAGACCACCGTACGCGATGGAAACATTGCGGTGCAAGGTAAACCCCACTTGGAGCAAGATCAAATAGGGAACTTGGTTGCGGCCCGCATATGCTTGAACCGAAAGGTTCAAACTCAGTTCCGGGTTGATTGCTTAGATGAATGATCCCTACTCGCCTCCGGGCGAAATACAGAATTCGGCTTATGAATCCACCGTTCCGACACACTTCTATTTTTTTCAACATCGCAACAGCCGTGATAATTATTATCACAGTTGCTGTTGGAGTTTATATGGTAAACCACAACTCAGTTCTACCTTTAAATATAGAAATTCATGAGCATCAAATATTTAAAGATAAAACTGAAGGTGAAAAATTTCTTGCAAACCTTTCCAAAGTGCTGAAAAGCGCAGAAGAAGGCACTGTAACGGGAGAGCTGGCACGTCGATTCAGACTTGCAGGCACCATACTTTCTGTCTCCGGCAGCGGAGCCGGAGAGCCGATGGCAATAATTGATGACCGCGTTACCGTTACACAAAGGATTGTAACGCGGCGAGAAGAGGTGATTGAAGGGATTGTGCTGGCAAAAGTATCAGCTGAATCTATAGTGCTGACAGGTCCCGACGGTGAGGAAGAGATCTTTCTCGAAAATGTGCCTCGCCCCTCCCCAGCAATTGCAGATAAAAGTGAAGAGTCTGCCAAGGCTGAGATTGCCGGCAGCGGCAAGCAGGTCTTCCCCAATCGCTGGGAGTTTGAAAGAGATGTCCTGCTCGATTATTATGCTGAATTGCGTGATGAGCCGGAGCGCCTGCTTGCTGTATTCGATTCAATGGAACCGGTTTTTGTAACAGATCTTGACGGCGAGCAGAGAATAACAGGTTATGTGGTAAACGTTGTTGGTGAACAGGATTTTTTCACATCAGCAGGATTATCCAACGGCGATATTGTGCGTTCGGTCAATTCTGTTCTTATGACCAATCGCAGACGTGCAGAGGCTTTCATAGCCAGTTTCGTAGAAGGAAATCTCTCAACCTTTGTCCTTGAAGTTGAGCGGGATGGCAAAACCTCGAAACAGGTCTACATGATAAAACCATGAGTACCACGCAAATTGCAACATCAAACAGAATAGCAATGTCTATATTAATCTCCTTAAATCAATACTGTTAACAGCTACAATTTCCATGTCACATAATATTGTCCATTATACTTCTGCTGATATCGACCTTACGAATGATTTTGAAGGCGGGAATCTCCTGCTTTTAAATCGTGAGGGAAATACTTTCCAACTTAATCCGGATCTGTGGAACTGCACCGATAAATCATGGTTTTATTGGTCGTTCCGTGCTGTTTTTAAAAAAACAGATGTTTACAGATTCGAGTTTTCAGACTACAAGATCGGCACACGAGGTCCTGCGCTTTCATACAATGGTGGACTTGACTGGGAGTGGCTCACTGATTCACATTACGAGCCGGACAGCTTCTTCGAATACTCTGCCACAGAAGGCGAAGTTGTAGATTTTTGTCAATGCATCCCATATAGAATGCCGCATCTTATCTCTTTTCTGGATCGTATAGATATATCACCTGTATGTAAAATCTTTGAGCTATCGAAAACCCTAAAAGGACGCTCTGTTCCTGCAATCAAAATCTCAAATCCTGATGATACAGAAAAACAGGCTCTATTTTTCGCATGCCGTCACCATGCACAGGAGTCTATGGCTTCGTATGCTCTTGAAGGCATTATAGAGAGCGTCATCGAAGAGACTGCTTTTGCCGATGAAATACGCAAAAGATTCGAAATTTATGCCATTCCAATGGTTGATGTAGATGGAGTTATAGAAGGTATTCAGGGCAAGTGTCAGGAACCGCACGATCCTAATCGGGATTACGGTAATTCGGAATACTTTTTCCCTCAAGTTGCCGCACTCAACGCACTGACAGAAGAGAAAAAACCTGTTTTCATTCTGGATTTACATTGTCCATGGATAAGAAACGGCATGAATGAATTTGCTTTTCTGGTAGGCAATAAAAATGAAAATCAAAAAGTTCCTCTCGCCCGCTTTGCTGAAATTCTGGAGCAGGAGGCTCCCCCGCAAGCTCCGATTTATGAAAAAGATAATCTTCCTTATGGGGTTGACTGGAATAGCGATAAAAGCTTTACTCAGGGCTCTGGATATGCGAAGCACTTCTCGAACTACAGCTTTGCCTTTTTCAGCCACACTGTAGAAGTGCCATTTGCAGCGTTTCGAGAAAAAACTCAAACGCCCGAAACGATTAGAGAGTTTGGACGCGCCATAACAAGGGCAATATACCGCTTTTTATAAAAAAGTATTTGTAACATAGCGATTACCGGGCAGTAATCAGTGGGCACCGACATGGTTTCTCCTCTAATTAGACTACTTTGATTCAGTAATTTTCTTGAAAGCATTGTAATATCGACGACCAAACTCCTTCTGACTTTTTGAATCGAAGTGAATCTTGTCGGGATTTGATGTAAGTCCCTCCGATGAAACGAATGCCGCCGGACTGTTCTTTTCTGCCGCTTCTTTGTGTGCTGCCGTTACCAGAATTTGACCCGACCGCTCTTCTCGCTTATTCCATCTGCCCAACTCCCCTATTATAAAAGGGATTTTCTCATCCCCGAGTTCAGTACGTGTACGTTCAATGAAGTCCTGCAACTTTGTGCCGTACACTTCGGCGTTTTTGCCTCCCACGTCACCCTCACCCTGGTGGAAGAGGACAGCTATCCACTCTCCATCCTGCGAAGCTGCTCCAATACGCTTCACAGCATCATCCCAGGGATGTGTATGCGTACTGTCGCAAAACGCTCCGGGCAACCACTCGGCAAGCTTTGAGCCTCCACATGCCGTTGGTACGAGTCCTATATATGCGTCAGGATTATCTTTCAAATACTCTTCCGCAAAGGTTCTTGCAGGTCCCACACCTGCTGTACTTTTATCAAAATGAACAGGGTCTTTTGCTGTAATCCATTTATAATCTTTTGTCAGCATAAAGACTGAGGGGTTGAGTTGCTCATTTTCATGAGTTATAAATCCCCGCCCGGCCATGTTTGACTGTCCTGTAAGAAGTATAAGCTTGAGTTGTCCTTTGGCAGGAAAGTTTTCCGGTTTCTTCGTTGAAATACGCCTGCCTGCATCGCCTAACGGCGATGCCTTTGTCTGTTCAGCCAGTAAAAAATCAGTTCCAAGAAAAATCAGAAACAACAACACGAAGATCAATGACATAAACAGCAGACTTTTCATTCTTAAAATAGTTATTGGCTTGTTAAAAATTCAGACTTAATATCAATTCAATTATATGGCAGAGTCTGCACCCTGCCATGCATCAAGGCGCATATACACGGATTTATCTGTTTCACGTACTGCAGCTGATTCATCTACAGCGTATCCCGGCAACCATATAATGCGACTTTCTCCTGATGATATTACTGGGATATTTTTTCTTTCATGACGCGGGATTTTCAGATTTATAAAGATATCCGACAACTTTTGCGTTATTCCGCTCCCGGCGGGAGAGATCCGATCTCCTTCAAGCGGGGTGCGTAATGTAAGTTGTGTTCCTGTCAACGAAGAGGAGACGCTGCAAAACTGCGGTAGCAGAAGTGGAGATGTGCGAGCTGGTTTCATAAAACCCCGGTTATGTGCTATTTGCAACACAAGGGGCTTTTCTGAACCAAAAAAATTTACAGGTCCAAATTCGGTGTTCTCTGCAGGCAATGTGAATACAAATTTAACCTCATCCACCTCAGTGCACTCTATTGGGGAAGGCATAAATTGCAACTCATCACCAAGCCGCCGCAAAATCCAGCCGTCGCCAAGGGGTATTTCAACTGTACCGCGTTCCCTGCCGGCACACAGCTGCTTTACTCGTTCAATAACATTTAAAGTAACAAACTGCGGCGGAATTTCACTGTTGTAGAGCAACGAGGCAACTACACGCTGAAAAACAGGAACAGGCAGTTTATCAAGATGCATTGCGGAAAGTTTTATGTTCGTTAATTCCCTTTCTGCAAGATGATCGAGATAGTCATTGTCGCTTCGGAAAAGTGCCATCGAACGCACTAGCGACTCTGCCGCAGAATCCCCGAATACTGCCTCAAATTCCGGAATCAATTTATTGCGAACACGATTCCGTTGTATTGAACAGTCGGCATTAGATGCATCTTCGCGCCATGGTATAGACTCTGCCCCCAGCCAGTCACAAAGTTGCTTATGACGTACTTCCAGCAAAGGGCGGATTATCGGCACATCTCCATCAATCCCGGGTGAAATAATGTGCATGCCTCCCGCTCCGCGTAAGCTGGTGCCACGAGCCAGACGCAGAAAAAGCGTTTCGATCTGATCATCAGCCGTATGCCCGGTTGCAATCGCCACACAGCCGTTCCCGGAAGCAGTTTTTTGGAGAAAAGTGTGTCGAAGGCGCCGTGCTGTCATTTCCAGTGATTCTTTAGCTTTTACAGCTTGAGCTGGTACATCTCCATCACCACGAAAAAAAGGACACCCTAACCGCTCAGCCATTTCGGCTACGCTTAGAGCATCCTCCTCTGCTTCCCTGCCGCGGATTCCGTGTTGGAAATGTGCAACAATAAGCGGATGTTTTTGCTTATCTGCTTTGCGGTGCAGAATATTAAGCAACGCAACAGAATCCGCACCTCCTGAGACAGCCACAAGAATAGGTCCGTCTGGAAGTAGCGGAATCGTTGTTTCGAAAGGTGTCAATTATTTGCGATAAAAAGCAAATTCCGCACGGCGGTTCTTTGCCCATGCGATTTCATTGTGTCCATGTTCTGCCGGTCGCTCTTTGCCAAAACTTGCTGTTTGGATGCGAGCGGACTCAACGCCTTTCATAATAAGTTGTTCTCGAACAGACAGAGCCCTGTATTCGCCGAGCGAAATGTTATATTCATGCGTTCCGCGTTCATCACAGTGACCTTCTATTACAAGAACTATTGCCGGATTAACACGAAGGAATTCTGCCACTATCCGAATATTGTGCATCTCATTTTCATGAATGGTGTAAGCATCGTATGCAAAATATACAGGATAGATACCTTGTGCATCGGTAACACGTGTCAGGGATTCAGCATGCCAGCCGGCATCCATCGGAAATTCATCTTCATATATGCCCCACTCGCCACCCACATCCATAGGGGAGATACTGCCATCATAGCCATATGCTGGACCCTCTGTTTGTCCCTGTTTTGATCTGCATCCTGTTGCAATTACAGCAATAGCAAGGATGGCAAGTACAAATCTTATACTTTTGTATTTTTTGCGCATTGTCTTCTCTTTCGTTGTCTTATATCTGCTTTTTAAAGGCAGGGTGTTTTGTTGTATTAGGTTTACAGTTATATTAAATTATCTGCCCCAGTTCGGCAAATACCATTCTCCGGGCAAATTGTGCAGGGTTATGGGAGGATCACCCAAAATATCAAGAATCACAAGTGAACGCCTGTAGTTGACGGTTCTGGTACATACTATATGACGTCCATCGGGTGCCCATGAGGGGTCTTCATAATCTGCACCATCCGGGGGGCTGACAAGTTTTGGAGTGGATACACGCGGATCAGCCTTTGCGTCAATAATGTAAATACCATAACGTCCACCTGCACGACCGCAAAATGTAATCTGATCAAAGGGACCCCACTCCGGCGCAAAGCATTCGCGCACAACAGAGGAATACGTCAGCCGGCGTCCCTGCTTGTCGGAAACATTCATTTTGTATAGACGCGGTATCCGTCCTTCATCGCTAACATACACCAGGTTGTCACCGTCGGGAGACCATGCGGGGCTCGACTCATTTACATCCCTGCTATGAGTTACCCTGTTAAGTTTTTTACCATATTGAACATACAGGTCAACGCCTCCGGAACGGGAAAGTATCAGTGCTGTATAGCCCTTTGATGACTCCACAGCGCCATGATTTACTCCCGGCTGACTGGAAATTACTTCACGTTCCTTCGTATCTAGATCAACTCTGTAAACAGCCGCTGAACCTGTTAGCCATGATGTATATAAAAAGGCATTTTTCCCGGGAATCCAGTTGGGGGACATGCACAGCTTGCGGTCATTCGTCAACTGCTGCATTCGAGCGCCGTCTGCATCACACACATAAATCTCTGTCTCGGCACCATTGCGTTTACCTACAAAAAGAATTTTTGAGGATGCCATTGACGGTTTACCGACAACTCTCTGCACAATCTGGTCACAGAGTGCATGGGCAGCATCACGCACCTGGGATGTTGACGAAGCCTTCGACCAGGTGAAACGGCGCATATTGGCAAGCCATCTTGTTTCGACTGAGGCACTGACGTTCAGAGAAGAGCTGTCAACACTACCCGTAAGAACAACTGAGGCATTTTCCGCACTTACCGGGATGAACCACCCGGATCGAACGAGATCATTTTTGAGGACATCCAGGAACTCTTGTGAAAGGGGTGATCTGTCGCTCCTGATTCCAGCCAGGCTGATAGTTTGCTTGCCGTCAGTTTTACCTTCGCCTGAAATCCTGATATCAGCAGAAAACAAATTGGCAGACGTTAGAAATAAAGATAATACAAATAGTGAAAAAAATCTGGGCATAAAATACAAGTTAATCGGTACCAATTAAAAAAACTACGCAAAGCTTTAAGCGGATGCCATTCACCTCGCTTACTTTTAACTCTGGCAAGTATAACAAAAGTTCTATTTTTTGGGCAAGCGGATTGTACGAATTTTTTCTAAAAGATACTAAAGTACAGAAAATCTTTTGCAATCTTGACTGAAATGCATGAGGAAGGAATATGTCCGGCTTTCCTGATGGTAAGATAGGACGGAGCTCGGCAAGCCGGGCAGTGATCAGTGGTTAGTGGGCAGTTCTGGCAATGCAGATCGTGCAGACAACTGACCCTATTGACCGCACTGACCCTATTGAGGTTGCCTCGCAACCACGGCTCATGAGGACATTCGCCCTCCAGCCTGGCTATGCGCATCCTAACATAATGGAGGGTGAGCGTCCCCGCGAACCGCCGTGGTTGCTGAGCCCGGGAGCCCCGAGCGCCTCCTGCTCGGGTTTCGGCTGTGCCAAGCCGTTTACCAGGGAGTGTTTAATATGGTCATTGCTGTCATAATTAGAATTGATGAATTTTTGAAGCTGATTCTTGCGTGCCGGTTATCTATGTGGTAAAATTGAAGCATTGTAAGCAAACCACTATTCGCAGGTGTGAGCTACGACAGCTTGTAGAACTCACCTAATTTGGAGAACAAAAAATGATTAAAAGCAAAAAGACTTCATCTATATTATTAGCCGTAATGTTATTTTCATTATTTTTTGCCGGATGTAATGAAAAAAGTAAAGAGTTATCTGGCAAAGCAGAAACAGACACTTCTGCAATAACTCAGTCGGAAGATATTTTACCATCGGATGTAATTGTTGACGACTCCGTTCTCTATTCATTGTTTTCAGATATCGACAATCTGATGTTTGAAGGCAATACAAATACGGCAAACAAACTCTTTTTGGGTGCTATGGAAAAAGAGGAATTCAAGGAACTGAAGGAACCTTTGTTCAACGCCATGATCCGCTTCTTTATATCAACCGAGCAATTTAAGCTGGCAGAAGAACAATACTTGAGCGCACTCAGGACAATGCCTGAAATAGCTGAGCCGGGTTTTGACACAATTTATGGAGCGTACTTAAATGCGGGTGATGAAGAAGGCGCGCTGACATGGGCACGTATTCTGGCAACTCAGGATATCGGAGAAGGTTTACGTCTGACTGCTGACGACTGGCTGATAAACAGTTTGTACAGAACTGCAAAGTATGAAGAAATGGCAGAAGTCATAACAGAAAAAATAGGAATATATGAAACCCCTAAATTTGCGTCTATGGTTGAGATGCTGGGACGCAGGGCTGTCGGAGAAGGAAACATTACCGTTGCCGAGCAAGTTGTAGATGCCATCGGCATGTCCGGGAAAAAAGATCAACCGGATTTTGCAAGGGTAATGACCTCTCTCGGAATATATATTGACTCCGGCAAGGGAAACTGGACAGAAATAGCATCACGCATGCCTGAGCTGGTATCAATGTTACCGGACACACAATTGCTTCCTGCAATCAGGCAGGCTTTGCGGACAGCTGCGAAAGAAGGCAAGGTCGATATGGTTGACGCCATGGCTGGTGCCCTGCTTGAAAGCGATAACGCTGCCAAAGTTCCCCAGACCCGTTTTGCCTGTGCTCGCGAATGGGTTTCCAACGTATTCCGTCCAGGTGCCACAGGAGCAGGAGCTTACCCTGAAAGATTTGAAAAGCTCATGCAGATCGGGTTGCCGGCAGAGCAGCTGTTTACAATTTTTGCAAACAACTTTTATAACACACTCTCGGATAATTCCGTAACTGAAAGTAATCTGCTTCTGGGAGAAAAACTACTCCCCCAACTGACCGATGACGCCAAGCAGGAGTCTATGAGGCTTTATATTCTCGACCTATCATTCATGGTGGACGATTATGATCGTGCTCTGCAATTGCTCGAAAAAGGCTTTTCAATTCATGATGAAAACTGGCATGCGATGTCCATAGCGAAGGTTCGTGCCCACAAGGCACAAAAGGATGGTGACTACGCCGCCGCTGTAAAACACTACAGGGATTTCATGGGGCTTTTGGGCGAAGATGACATTATCGACCCGGTAACCTCAATAACTTTCAGTTATTCTACCCTGATGGGCAACAACGAAAAACGTATCGGTGACCTCTGGACAGAAGCTGGAATGGCTGGTGAAGCCGCAAAGGCATACGCTGCTGCAAATGAGTGGTACGTCAAAGCTTTAGAAGGTAATAAAGCAGGAAAAGAAACAGAAGAATATATTAACGAACAGCGTGCCCTGCTGCCTTCCGGCAAGGAAACTACTGATCAGGAAAGTGAAAACAATGGTCCGGATGAACCCGAAACCCTGATTCTTTAAGAACTGGCGACAGCATAGATCCGGATGAATAAGGAAGAAACAGCAATAATAACATCGTCGTTCCCTGAGACAGCAGACATTGAAACATCGAATGACGACTACGCTACCCGCTTCAGCGGAGCCGTGGGAAAGTGGATGCTTGATGTTCAGGAAAAAGGCGTACTAAAGTTGCTGTGCTCCAGGCTTCTGCCTGGAGCACGTGTGCTTGATGTGGGCGGCGGACACGGACAGCTGGCATACCCTCTGAGCCGTGACGGCTATCAGGTAGAAGTTATCGGCAGTGATGAAAGCTGCCGGCATCGCATAGATGAACTGATCACGTCAGGCAAGTGCACTTTCAAAGTTGGCAACGTTATTGACTTACCGTATGGGGATAACAGCTTCGATGCCGTTGTGTCTGTCCGTATGCTTACACACTGCATGCAGTGGGAGAAACTCGTTTCTGAGATGTGCCGTGTTTCAAAAGGGATAGTGATTACAGATTATCCGACGAGCCAAAGCTTGAATGCCGGGGCTCCTGCCCTGTTCAAAGCAAAAAAGAAGTACGAAAAAAACACACGTCACTGGCGCTTGTTCAGGCACTCGGAAGTAGATAACGCCTTTCAAGCGGCAGGGTATCAACGCACGGGGCGGTTTGTGCAATTCTTTCTGCCGATGGTTGTTCACAGGTTAATGAAATGCAAACCATTATCAACGTTTATGGAAGGTGTTTTCAGATTCGCCTGTTTCACCAGGATTTGGGGTTCACCGGTTATTGTACGCATGGAGCGTTCCGATTTTACTGAAAAGGACAAAAAAGAGGTTACAAAATGAAAATTCTAATCACGGGTGGCACAGGCTTTACGGGCAGTCATCATGTAAAACACGTGTTGCGTGAAGGCAACAAGGCAGTCGAGCTGGACAATCCGCAGGGGCTTGTACTTGATGAACTGAAGAGACTCGGTGCTGAAGTAATTATCGGTTCTGTAACAGATGCATCCGTGTTACGCCGTGCCGTCAAGGGCTGTGACGTTGTGTATCACCTTGCCGCAGCTTTCAGAAAAGTAAATGCTACAAAGTCCGAATACGACAATACCAATATAAACGCAATGAGTTCGCTTTTGGAGATATGTCAGGAAAATGGCGTACGCAAGGTAGTGTATTGCAGCACTCAGGGTGTGCATGGCAATGTGGAGAGTCTAACGCAGGATCCGCCTGTCCCAGGTAATGAGGATTCCCCAGTAAAACCGGAAGATTATTATCAGTACACAAAGTACGAAGGTGAGAAAGTAGCACTGGCTTTTATGGAAAAGGGAATGGATATAACAATCCTCCGCCCTACAGCTCTTTACGGACCTGCAGACCCGGGACGTTTCCTCATGCTTTACAAGCAGGTAAAAAAAGGCTGGTTCCCTTTCTTCGGAAAAGGAACAGCATACTACCACCCTGTATATGTTGAAAACTTCTGCGATGCTTTTACGCTCGCCGTTGAAAAACCCCAGTCGAAGGGACAAACGTACATTATCGCCGACGATGAGTACTTCCATATCAAGGAAATTGTACAGAAAATTGCTGATATAATGGGTGTGAAATGCAAAATGATACACTTGCCGTTTTATCCTATGTACTGGTTTTCATTCCTTGTGGCAGGTGTTTTTAAACTGCTGCCTTTTGAACCACCGCTATTCCCGCGCAGGGTTGACTGGTATCGGCAGAATCGCGGATTCGATATCAGCAAAGCACGTAAGGAATTGGGCTATAAACCGAAGGTTGACCTTGATGAGGGACTGCGTATAACATACGAATGGTACAAGGAAAACGGATTCCTGTAATGGGTCAAGCAACAGAAATAGAAAAAGGAATAAAGACCGGCAAAC
This sequence comes from Lentisphaerota bacterium, assembly GCA_012511845.1. GTDB lineage: Bacteria > Verrucomicrobiota > Kiritimatiellia > RFP12 > UBA3636 > JAAZFF01. Next base: position 1,640 of record JAAZFF010000297.1, on the reverse strand, counting down.
GTCTCGGCTTTGTTGGAATAATTATCGAAGAGCGAGAAAAAAGTGCCTCTTCTGTCAATAACCTCCTGTCAGAAATGGCTCATATAGTTGTGGCACGTGTAGGTATACCGTACAGGGAACGCGGGTGCGCTGTGATCACTCTCGTAGTAGACGCTACAACTGACGAAATAGGCGCTCTAACCGGGCGTCTTGGCAAAATACCGGGCGTGTCCGTTAAATCAGGTCTTTCTAGCAGATGATAGAAGTACAAAACATTGACTTGTACGATTTTTTAAAAATTAATATCAGGAAAATCAAATAATGAAATTCTCCCTGGAACGGTTCAGAAAACTGAAAGAACAGTCCTTCGGGTGGATTAATGCCACACAATTTTTCGGAGCATTGAATGATAATGTCTTCAAGGCTTTCGTTCAAATGTTTATCATAGCAAAGCTGGTTAACGTCAAAAGCGCCGTACCGCTTTCAATAGCGACTATAATGTTTTCATTACCGTTTTTGCTTTTCACAGCTTATGCAGGTTTTCTTGCTGACAGATTCAGTAAAAAAATTGTTGTTGTTGCCTTGAAATACGCTGAGCTGGCAATAATGGTGCTTGGAATTGTGGCATTTCTGGTTGGCAGCCCCATTATGCTCTACATCCTGCTGTTTTTAATGTCAACGCAAAGCGCACTATTCAGCCCGACAAAATACAGCATAGTACCGGAAATAGTTGAACACAGCAAACTTGCCCGGGCTAACAGCGTATTGGTTACATTTTCATTTCTTGCAATAATTCTAGGTTCCGCCATGGCACCTGTAGTTGCGAAAATCTCGACGTTTTTCCTCCCCTCCACCGAACAACTGGGTGAGAATTATGCCTACGCTATTGCACAAATCCTCTGCTTGTTGATCGCTGTAGCCGGGATCTTGACTTCCCACCGCGTCCTCACAATGCGTCCTGCAGATCCCGAAATGCGCCCTGATTGGCTTTTCCCCAGAAAAATGCTTCAAACATGGCGCTGGGTCAGGCAGGACCGTGAACTGCGCCTGTTGATTATGGGAAATATTCTATTCTCGGCTTCAGCTGCTTTTTTATAGATCAACTTCGTAAGTTACGGTGTAGAGCACATGGGTTTGGACGAGAAGTTAAGTACTCTGATGTTTGTTTTTGCAGCTTTGGGTATTGCATCAGGGGCTATAGTAGCCGGTCGCCTGTCACAGCGTAATATTGAATTCGGAACGATGCCGGGAGGTGCAGCTTTAATGACGGCTGCCACATATATAATTGGGATCATGCCGGCTCACCCGTACAACTCCGTTTGGCCGTTCATAATGCTGCCGATTTTGATCTTTCTCTGCGGAACAGGTTGCGGGCTCTTCATAGTACCGCTGGATACCTTTATGCAGCTGAGGTTGCCGGCAGAAAAACGCGGCGAAGGTCTGGCACTCAGCAGTTTTATGAGTTGGAGCGGTGTTCTTATTGCCGGATGCACTCTTTATCTGCTGCACAAAATAAAAGCCGGACCTGCCGCAGGTTTCATGATTATGACAATTCCAACTGCCATTCTGGCGTTTGTCAGCTTCTTTGCATTAAAAGATTTTGCTTTCAGGTTTTTTGTCAATTCCATTGTAAGATTAATCTACAAAGTGCGCGTTATAGG
>JAAZFF010000296.1 GCA_012511845.1 Lentisphaerota bacterium | reverse complement strand
CGGTGGAGAGGAGTAACGCATCATTTTACCTTCCACGATGAACCCACGACTTTATCGCAAGAATGCGGATCCCCATTGTTGTCGTACAAAGTTGTGTTAATAAGTTTACAACCGTAACATCTTCTCAGAGCTTTTTCAGAAACACGTCCAATTTTGGAAATTGCCCTGATAAACAGTGATGAGGCACCGATTTCTTCCCGAAGTCTTTTCTGCTCAGCTATTGCCTGAGTTGAAAGTGACGCATTATGACCCGTTACGCCATACGCTCCCAGGTAGTGGCGAATGTGGCGGACAGCAACGCCGGATTCGAGTGCAGAAAGGTAGAATTTCTTGTCCGCTAAAAATTTATATGAATCATCAAATTTTTCGTGTTCGAGCCATACATTGCTCCTGAAAAAAACCGCGCAGCTCATAAGGTAGTTAACTCCATTTCGCAGATAACCGAGACGGGCAGGTATTTCCCGTCTTGCTGAAATTATTTGTAAATCAAAAGGGTTGAATAAAAGATAGTCGCCGAAAATGATATCAGACCCGGGATATTTTTTAAAAGCAGCGGTGACAGTGGAATAAGCGCTTGGTAAAACCTGTTCATCGGCGTTGAGCCAGCAGAGCACTTCAGCACCATCGGCACAGGCGGCATCGAGTCCCTTGCCTATAGCATCGTAAATGCCGGAATCGTCGTCCTGCACATAGTTGCAGCCGTATTGGGAGGCAACATCGGCGCATGATACTTTAGAATTCGAGCTCTCCCTGACATAATGGGTGAGCGAATATTCGGCATCGGCAAACTTGTTGGAGTTTACCGATGCAGCACATGCTGTAAAGTAATCTTGTGCATTTAAAAGCGGCGTAACTATTCCTAACTTCATTTTTCCGTTGCAGGGGTTGTTATACGTTTGTACGGCAAAAAGGTTATGTCAGGGGGTTAAGGTTGATAAATCGGCAGCATAGCCTTCGCCCCCTTCGTCGCCATCGGAGCCATAGCAGATGATCTCGAACAGCTCTCCGCCGGAGCCGGGGCTGAGATAGACATAGTCGCCTCCCCAGGGGTCTTTTGGTACTTCTTTTGAATCCAAATAGCCGTTCGGCCGATAATTCAGGGGAATCGGGGGAGTTGCGGGCTTTGATACAAGGGCTTCCAGTCCCTGCCGCTGCGAAGGGGGAAAGCCATTATCTGCAATATATATCTGAATGGCAGTTTTAAAGGTGCCGAGTTGGATTACGGCTGCATCACGGCGGCTTTTCTGAGGCATATCGATGAGTTGCAATGATACTATTCCGCCAAGTATCACTACAATTGAAATTGCGATTAGAATCTCCAGTAAAGTAAAACCGGCTCGCGATGAAATGTTTGTTTTGTGTTTCCGGGTTTTCATCTATTATCAGTTTGTTTGAGTGTTTTGAGACGTGCTACAACCTCATCCTTGTCTTCAGGACTTGTAATTCCAAACCATGATGAAGCGGTTTGCATTACTTTCATCGTGACGAGTCCGTCATGCAGGAGATGCCTGAGTTCTGTAGTTATCTGATATTCCTTTTCAGGTTCCTTTTCGGCAGATTTCAGAAATGCGGGGAGTCCGGCGGCAAGGTGATCCATGAAGGAACGCTTGAAGGCATACATGTTCATTGAAACAAATGTTTCATCAGCGAATGCCGTATCACCATCGCGTATAATGCCATCGTCGCAACGTTTAAGCGTCAGTCTTTCTTCTATATCTATCAGCATCCCATCATCATCTACGGCACAGACTCCTCGCGATACTGTACCGTATTTCGACAATGTCTTGTCGAGCCTGTACGCTACCATTCCGTACGAATTTGCGTCATTGCTTGTGTCTGAAAGGAATTGGGAGTTCAGCCTGAAGGCTTCAGCGCCATAAAAGTCGTCTGCATTGACGACCATAAATGGGCCATTCACAACATTTCGGGCTGCGAAAACAGCATGTGCTGTACCCCATGGTTTACGGCGGTCTTCCGGGATTGAGAATCCTTCGGGAAGATCATCCATTTCCTGCATAGCGTAGTCTATGTCGATGCGGTTTTCCCATTTTCTGCCGACGATTTCCCGGAAATCTTTCTCAAGATCTTTTCTTATTACAAAAACAATTTTATCGGTGCCGGCGGAAATGGCATCCTGAACGCTGTAATCGAGTATGAATTCTCCGTTGGGTCCTACCGGCTCCATCTGCTTTAAACCACCAAACCTGCTGCCCATACCTGCAGCTAGAACTACTAGACTTTTAACCATGTAAGACTCCTATCCTCTAACCATATATACTGTTGACAGAATCATATCAAAGCCGGGGTGACAAGTCCAGATGTTATT
>JAAZFF010000295.1 GCA_012511845.1 Lentisphaerota bacterium | reverse complement strand
GTTAAATACAGCACCTTGTTCGGCAGCTTTGCCATCGTTCCAATAATTTTGTCATGGGTTTTTGTAAGTTGGGAAATTCTGCTTTTCAGCGCAGAGGTTTCTTATGCATTTCAGAATGTTGATGTTTACGGCAAAGATATGGGCTGGCGTGAAGCAAATCAGAAGGGACGCATAATGCTTGCAGTGGCAATATTGCGTGAAGCTGTCAGAAGTCTTGACGATGGAGACGGGCTGATACGTCTGGGCGATCTGGGCAAACGCCACGGACTTTCTCCAAGACTTATTCGAAACGTTGTTTTTGATCTCCAAAAATGCGGTATAATAGTTGAAACAGCAAACGACTCCGAAGTCTATGCCGTCAGGGTGGATATGGAGATATACACAATCGGTGATTTGCTGAAAGCACTGATTAATATGGGCGTGTCTCCTGATCCTCTGGGAGTTATGAATATGAAAACATCATCTGTCATTGCTTCCGAATTGGAAAGAACTTTAGAAAAAGGTCTGGCAACAAAAATCCGGAATTTGCCCGATAATGAAAAACCGGTGCCACTGTCAGCTGATACAGATTTTACGAAAAAATAGAAATGCACAGAATATTGCTTGTACTTGAGAAGATCTTTACGCTGATATTCTTTACAGCGATGCTCTTCATACTGTTTCTGATAGAAGGATGTCAGACAGTTCAAATAAGACCCGACTCCGGATCCAGGCGACGCACTGTTGCGATGGAAATAACAGGTTATGATAGCGGTCCCAGATCGTGCGGCTGGAAGCGTGACAGATTTGGAAGACCTGTTTATGCATACGGGGTAAACAAGGGCAAACCTAAAAAAGTTGGAATTACAGCAAGTGGAACAAAGGCAAAGCGCGGAACTATAGCAGCAGATACGCGTTATTATCCGTTTGGGACTATAATGTATGTCCCCGGTTATGGCTATGGCAGGGTGGAGGACAGGGGGGGGGCTATAAAAGGACCTCACAGGCTGGATCTCTGGTTCCCAACAGAACGCGAAGCACTCTTGTGGGGACGGAAGAAAAATATCAGGGTAACAGTATGGTTGCCTGAAAAAAGAAAATAAATTTAAGCAAAATCTAAAATTATACCTTCTGGAGAAACGTACAATGACACCCAGGGAATCATTTATAGCTGCACTGAATCTTGAACAACCTTCCGGCAGGGTTCCACATTTCGAATTGGAGTTCTTCCTTACGATGGAGGCTTTCGGAAGAATACATTCTTCACAGCGGGCTTACTGGCAGTGGGACCAGATGACTGAATCGGAAAGGAAACTTCATCGCCTTGACGTTGCAGACCTGCACGTGACAGTTGCCAGACGCTTCGAGCTTTATGGCATGTTGTATAACGTACCGGGAGGATGGAAAGAAAACGATATTAGAATTTCTCTTGAGCATGTACGGGATCTTTCCGGAATGGATTATTTACTTACGCTTCATGGCGATGCAACATTTTCTATACCCGGCGGTAACGACATGATGGCGTTTGTTTCTCGTGTTGCCGATGATCCGCAAGGGCTGAAAGACGAAGCTGCGCGCAGAGTCGATCACGCACTCGAACGCGGACTTCGCATGGAAAAATGGGGCCTGCTGGATGGGTTCTGCTTATGTTCAGATTACTGCTTTAATGATAACCCGTTCTTATCACCTGCAATGTTCGATGAGTTTATTACGCCATATTTAATCCGGCTCGTTACAGGGTACAGAGAAATGGGCTACTATGTAATCAAACACACTGATGGGAATATAATGCCTATTTTAGACTCATTGCTCGCAGCAAAGCCTCACGCCTTGCACAGTCTGGATCCACAGGGAAATGTGGATCTGGCAGAAGTGAAGAGAATGGTCGGCGATCGCGTTTGCCTGATCGGTAATGTAAACTGCGCTTTGCTGCAAACCGGAACAGATGAGGAAGTCGAAGCTGATGTGCGCAGGGCGTTGCGTGACGGCATGCCGGGAGGCGGATATGTTTTCGGCACCAGTAATTGTATTTATACCGGTATGGAACTGCGCAGATATGAACAAATGCTCTCAATCTGGCGTTCTGAAGGAAATTATTGAATCCCGGTATCAAGATAAAAAACCGCCCCCGTCGTATCGCCAACATTCTTTTAACCCTTCACCTTGAAGGTGGGTGCCGTATCTGTTGCGTTCCAAGTCCCCGAAGGGCATGTGGTCGGCAAGCATTTTTCGGCTCCCTGTTAAAAACGTAGGTTAAAGAAATATGGCAGTCCGCGTACGGGGGCAGAAGGCTTTTGTTGGCAATAAACTAACATATAAAACAGCTTTCAGTCAACAAAATCATTTTTTCCGATGCCAGTGGACAGTGGGCAGTGGACAGATCTAAGGCGGCGCAGACTGTAGCACGGACATTCTTGTCTGTGCCCGCATGCTGAGTGGCTGCTGGGCACTGGGACCGCGAGGCTCCGTACTCGCAGCTGTTATACTGCCAGGAAATCTCACACAGAGCCACAGGGATTGGAGGGCGAATGTCCTCATGAGCCGTGGAAGGTAGGGCTGGTTTCTCCGTAAACCGCCGTGATAGATAAGCAGCGTGCATCCTGCTCTGTTGGTTGCAAGGCAACCTCAATAAGGTCAATGCTGTCAATACGGTCAAATTCCGGGTCCGGCGTCCCGAGTCCGAGGTTAAAATTATTTTCGATTCTTTCGATTCTTTTGACACGCGGCTGCTGAGAAAGGCAACAACTGCACCTGATAACAGATACATCGTTTCAAAACAATATTCCAACTTTCACAACTTATAAATTTATGTTATGTTTTAGTTGTATTAATGCAAGAGAGGCTATAATAATCAGTTCGATTGTGCCTGTTATTTGGAATGATTGATTACTGAAAAAGCACTCGTATGAATGACGCAGGAACTTTATGGATAAAAAGAAACTCTCAGAACGCGATATCTGCACAAAATATATCACTCCAGCTCTGGAACGGGCTGGCTGGGATCTTTATAAGCAGGTGCGTGAAGAAG
>JAAZFF010000003.1 GCA_012511845.1 Lentisphaerota bacterium | reverse complement strand
GTGCGAATAAGTTGCTGAACGTTCTTTACTCACATCTTTCCAGACACAAACCTCTCCGCATCCTTCACTCGCAACTCCCCTGATATCAATTTTGGCAGCAGAGTATCGCGTAGCTCGGCAAGGGTGCGGGATTGTGCCAAGTTGTTTCTCACTTTGTCATCAAATATGCCAGCTATACTTTCGAATGCTGGGACAAGGTTTTCAGGTGGTGCAATGAAAATTAGTTCTTGAAATTGTTTTCTGTTAATTGAACCAAAAACAGTTCCAGTATGTTCGTACTGGTTTATTTCAGGTTGAAGGGAGCGCATTGCATGATAAGTAAAAGATCTTGCTCCGAAATTATGGCGGATTGCAGCAACACCGCGTCCAATACAGCATCTTTCCCAGGCAAGATTAATATCACCTACTGGTGCTCGGACACTTACCAAGGTGTCTTCCATATTTGCTATTCTAGTAGGTGCAGTGCAGTATATCCGATTTTTAGGATATCGAAAACCAAAGTCTGTTCGTCCTTGGAAAAAAGGTAAGCCATCACCAATATCGTTATATGTATCCCCTGGAGGTGACTGACCCATTGTTAAATTGAAATGAGAGCCAACTCTATCCACCTCCCATCCTTCCGGTATCTCGCCCAGTTCCGATTCCACCAGCCTGCTGGGGAACAGATCGTAGAGGTGGGTAGGGAGGCCGGGCAGGGACTGACCACGTTTCCAGCGACCTTCGATTTTTGCACGCACCGGCTCGAAGTCGATAAACCACGCCTTGAACAAGGCACGCGCCATTTCCTCCAACGTTTCATTTTGCTTCCTGTTCAACTCAATCTTGTCATCCAACGTCCCGAGAATGTGGGCAATAGCACGTTGCTCAGCGAGGGGAGGGAGGGAGATTTCTATTATTTTGAAGGTGTTACGTGTAATTGTGCTGAAAACACCACCATGTGCTTTTTGCTTCATTTCAGCAATGGTCTTATGAAGGCAGTAGTAAATGTAGTCAATACAGGTGATTTCAGGCTTTTCCCTAATTCCATAACATGATTGATTGAAAGCCATTGGTACTGATAGTTGGGCCAATGCCCCAACAGTTCCGCGAGCAGAAATAATCACATCTCCTTCATTAAGTAGAGCTGTAGAACTTTCTATGAGTCCTCGTTCGGTTATGCTTTTATCCGCATAGGACACCCATCGATACTTTGTATTAAAATCCGCAATTGATAACCAGGGAATATCGCCATTCCAGTATTCTTTGATACTGGTTTTGGGAGTTCCTCCACTTATGATTTTTATAACATCAGCAAGGAAAACTGTTTTCCACTCACTTTTCATACTTTTCCTCCATCCTGCCTTCTCTTTTCATGACGCCAGGGTAGGGCGACGCTCTCCGAGCGCGCCGTATAACCCTGCGGACGGCTGCGGAGAGCCATCCCTACCTTTTTTGTCTCTTTCATGACGCCGTATAACCCTGCGGACGGCTGCGGAGAGCCATCCCTACCTTTTTTGTTTCCTCTTTTCATGACGCCGTGCCTCCATGTGACCGTGACGCCAAGGTAGGGCGACGCTCTCCGAGCGCGCCGTATAACCCTGCGGACGGCTGCGGAGAGCCATCCCTACCTTTTTTGTTTCCTCTTTTCATGACGGGCGTTATTTTTTCTCCTATGCCTCAAATCCCAATTCTTCCAGGTTTTTTTCAATCGCTGCATCGAGTGTTGCGGCTTCTTTTTGTTGTTTTCTCCACTGTGCGGATAGGCGCATCATCTTTTCCTCGAAAGGTTCGCCATCGTCCTCCTCTTCAGTTGCGCCGACATAGCGACCCGGCGTAAGGACGAAGCCGTGTTTGCGAATCTCCTCCAGCGTGGCTGATTTGCAGAAGCCGGGTGAGTCGGCATATTCGCCCGCGTCTTTAGCTCCTTTCCATGCGTGATATGTGTCGGCAATCAGCTGTATATCCTCATCGGTCAGCTCGCGTCTGGTGCGATCGATGAGCTTGCCCATTTCGCGGGCGTCAATAAAGAGTACTTCGCCACTACGGTCGCGCAGTCCCTTACCCGGGTTTTTATTACGTGAGAGGAACCACAGGCATGCCGGAATCTGCGTGGAGTAGAAGAGTTGACCGGGCAGTGCAACCATGCAGTCTACTACGTCTGACTCCAACATTGTCTGGCGTATATCGCCTTCGCCGCTCTGCTGAGAGCTCATTGAGCCGTTGGCGAGAACAACGCCCGCTGTGCCGTTGGGGGCGAGGTGGTGGTAGATATGCTGGAGCCAGGCGTAGTTTGCGTTGCCTACAGGAGGTACACCGAACTGCCAGCGTACGTCTTCGCGCAGACGGTCACCGCCCCAGTCTGAGATGTTGAACGGCGGGTTGGCGAGTATGTAGTCTGCCTTCAGGTCGCGCAGTTCATCTTTGTGGAAGCTGCCTTCGTTATTCCAGCGGATGTCGGAATCGATTCCGCGCACTGCGAGGTTCATTTTGCACAGGCGCCACGTGGTGTAATTCGATTCCTGCCCGTAGATAGCAATATCGCCGATGCGTCCGCCGTGCTCCTGCACAAATTTCTCCGATTGCACAAACATACCACCTGATCCGCAGCAGGGGTCGTATATGCGACCCTGATATGGCTCTAGCATTTCCACGAGGGTGCGGACGACTGAGCGCGGGGTATAGAATTCTCCACCGCGCTTGCCTTCAGCGCCGGCAAATTCACCGAGAAAATATTCGTAGACGCGGCCGAGTACATCCCTGGAACGGCTGTCGTCACTATCCATAGCGATGCCGGAAATGAGGTCTATGAGCTCGCCCAGCATTATCTTGTTGAGTGCAGGGCGTGCGTATTCTTTGGGTAACACTCCCTTGAGTGATTCGTTTTCCTTTTCGATAGCGCGCATTGCATCGTCGACCATTATTCCGATGGTGTTCTGCTTGGCGTGTGCTTGCAGGTGTGACCAGCGTGCTTCCTTCGGCACCCAGAAAACGTTGTCTGCCATATACTCATCACGATCTTCCGTTACGATGAACCCTTCCGGCTCGAGCTGGGTTCGTTTTTGCTCAAAGGCATCAGAAATATATTTAAGAAATATGAGCCCTAATGCTACGTGTTTGTAGTCGCTCGGCTCCATGTTGCCGCGCAGTTTATCTGCTGCTTTGAAAAGTTCTGCTTCGAAACCGAGGTCAGTACCGTTTTTACTGTTTTTCTTTTTTGCCATACTAAATAAATCTTTATATGACTTTAGTACTATAATTTAAGATGCGTTGGATTGCAAAATATATTGCATGTGGATGGTCCTTCGGGTCAGTGGTTAGTGTGCAGTGGGTAGTTTGCTAAGGGGGGGTGGGCTCTTTTACACGGATGAGCAGGGTAGGGCGACGCACTCCGAGCGCGCCGTAGGCTCGGCGAGCCGAGCCGTGACCTTATTGACCCTATTGACCGAATTGAGATTGTCTTTCAACTGTTTTCGATTCCCCAGGCTCTTTAACTGCGGACCGCTACGGAGAGCCGTCCCTACCTTGCTAAGCAACTGGACACAGGCAGGAATGTCTGTGCTACAGTGGCTGTTCTGCTTTGTAGGGTAGGCATTTTTGCCTGTCCCCGCGAGTGGCTTGGGTGGGCTCTTTTACACGGATGAGCAGGGTAGGGCGACGCTCTCCGAGCGCGCCGTAGGCTCGGCTCGCCGAGCCGTGACCTTATTGACCCTATTGACCGAATTGAGATTGTCTTTCAACTGTTTTTTGATCCCCCAGGCTCTTTAACTACGGACCGCTACGGAGAGCCGTCCCTACCTTGCCCTTCAACTGTTTTCGATCCCGAGCAGGCGCTCAGGGCTCCCAGGCTCAATAACCCTAGACACAGATCAAGAATGTCTGTGCTTCATTGGCTGATGCTTCGATTCCGATCCCGACCTGTCTGACACGTCCGACACGTCTGACTAATCTGCAATCCACATCCCAAGCTCTATCCACTACACACTGCCCACTGATCACTGACCCGGCTTGCCGGGTCTTATACTGATTGCAATTGACGTATCACATCAGATTTGCGAAAATGTTCTTGAATCACTTTTACAACAAATAGGAAGATTCTTTATGAAACGAAAAGTATTGGCTGTGTCTATAGGTGTTGTTATCGCCCTTTCTTTTTTCCTGTCGGGCTGTGGTCAGCAATCTGGAACAAAGGGATCTGCTTCCAAGCGATTGATTTACAGCATCTTCTTTCCACCTACCCATATTCATTCGCAGTTGGCAGCGGAGTGGGCAGAAGAACTTGAAAAGCGCAGTGAGGGTCGCCTGACGGTCGATCTTTTCTACGGCGGTTCACTTACCAAGCCTGATCAGTGTTATCAGGGAGTTATAGATGGTATTTCAGATCTCGGGATGAGTTGCTTTGCATATACGCGTGGCAGGTTCCCCGTTCTTGAAGGTCTTGATTTGCCATTGGGATATCCTGACGGGATTACTGCTACACATGTTGCAAATGAAGTTCTTGAAAAATATCGTAATGAGTTGAAAGAGATTGCCGACACACGAATTCTTTATGTTCATGCGCATGGTCCTGGAATTCTCGCCAGTAAAAACCCGGTTAAATCACTTGATGATTTGGCGGGTATGAAAATCCGGGCGACAGGTCTTTCCTCGAAGATAGTGGAGGCGCTTGGAGGCGTTGCAGTGGGGATGAGCCAGGGTGAAACATATGATGCGCTGCAGAAAGGCGTTGTAACGGCTACTCTCTGCCCGATTGAGACCCTCAAGGGCTGGAAGCAGGGAGAGGTGATCTCTGCCATTACGGATGCCTCGGCAATTGGCTATACGACAGCGATGTACGTTACGATGAACAGGCAAACCTGGGAGTCTCTGCCGGAGGATTTACAAGATATTATCACAGAAGTAAGTAGCGAGTGGATTCCGCTCCATGGTCAGGCATGGAACGATGCTGATGACGAAGCGATCGAACTTATGGAGGAGATGGAGCGCGAGTTTGTAGATTTAAGTGAAGAAGAGAGAGAGATATGGCTGGGGCGTGTGGCTCCGATCCTTGATGATTATGTAAAAAAAACAAGCGATGCAGGATTGCCGGGTGAAGCTTTCATTAAAGATCTGCAAAGCAGCATGCAGCAGAATCAGGATACAGGGCAGTGAGGAAGTCGATACCATTTTCTAATCCCGGTTGGAGTCTGCTTGCTTATAGCGTGCGTATTCTGTCGCGCGTGGCAAGGGCGGCGCTTGCCACGATGATTTTTGCAACTATATTTGACATATGTTTTCGGCAGCTTAACATTGCGTTTCCCGGTGCTTACGATATTGTCCGGGTAAGCGGTGCTGTAGCATTGGCATGTGCTTTGCCTGCCACGACGGCTGTAAAGGGGCACATAGCGGTTGAGTTTTTCTTTCACAAACTGCGTCGAAGAGGACGTCTTGTTGTTGATTCCATAGTGCATGGAAGCATTATTGTGATGTTCGCGCTGGCATCCTGGCAATGTGTTGTTTTTGCCGAAAAGTACAGGATCAGCGGTGAGGTTACACCGACGATCCAGATACCGCTGTTTTGGGTACCCTGGGTAATGGCGTTGGGCTGTGCCTTGTCAGCACTCGTTTCGATATACCATCTGACACACCCCGGAAAGGAGATGCTCAAGACATGACCCCCCTGCAAATCGGTATACTGGGCTGCATTGCTCTGGTCCTTATGCTGCTCAGCAGCATGCCGGTAGCACTGGCTATGGGGTTGGTTGGTATTGCAGGATATGCGATTGTAATAAAAACGTCTGCGGCGTTTTCTCTGCTTCAGGCAGATCTTTTCGGCGCTTTTGCTGATTACGGTCTGAGCGTGATACCGTTATTTGTGTTTATGGGACAGGTTTGCTTCCATGCAGGGATAAGCGGCAGGCTCTTCAATGCTGCATATTACTGGCTGGGACGCTTGCGCGGCGGAATGGCTATGGCGACAGTTGGTGCCTGTACAGTTTTTGGTGCAATATGCGGCAGCGGTCCGGCTACTGCAGCAACAATGGCAGCTGTAGCGCTGCCCGAAATGCGTAAATTCAATTACTCCCCGGCGCTTGCAGGTGGGGCTGTGGCAGCCGGAGGCAGCCTGGGAATGCTTATTCCTCCAAGCGTGGTTTTTATCGTTTACGGCGTACTCACAGAACAGTCGATAGGAAAACTTTTTCTGGCTGGCATAGTTCCGGGGATTGTTTGTGCCCTGCTTTTTTGTGTTGCCATTTATCTGCAATGCCGTCGCAATCCTGAACTGGGACCAAAAGCCCCGAGTTCACCGTGGCGTGACAAGTTTGTTTCCCTTTTGGGAATCTCTGAAACTATTGCTCTTTTTGCTCTTGTTATGGGCGGTATGATGGCAGGCTGGTTTACGCCAACGGAAGGTGCGGCAGTGGGTGCAGTTGGAAGTATTCTTCTGGCTGCGATGGGCGGAACGGTTACCTGGCGCATGTTGTGGCGAGCGGCTGATGAAACAATGCGTACAACGTGTATGGTAATCGTGATCGTTGCAGGTGCCACAATGTTCGGACATTTTCTTGCCGTTACCACTATCCCTTCCGAACTGGCAAAACTCCTGATAGGGTTGCCGATTCCTTCTTTTATGACTATGTTGCTTATCCTTCTGTTTTTCCTGCTGGCAGGCTGTTTTGTTGATGCGCTGGCACTTGTTTTTCTGACGATTCCTATAATTTATCCGGTAATCAGCGAACTGGGGTATAACCCGATATGGTTCGGGGTAATGATAGTTCTTGTTACACAGATGGGTGTTATTACGCCGCCGGTGGGGGTGAACGTATATGTGGTGGCAGGCGTAGATCGCAGTATTCCATTGCAGACTGTGTTTCGCGGATCAATACCGTTTCTGATTTCTTTGTTTGCAGCAACTGTTCTGCTTCTGATTTTTCCGGGACTGGCGACCTGGCTGCCGGATCGAACAGATGCTTCCGGCGGGCAAAAGGCTGCCGCTGTATTGGCAGTATTGCCTATATTGCCCGTACTACTGAAACTGCTGCTCCGAAATGGGTTGCGTCAGAAAAAAGCATCAATTTAAAACAACTGAACTTATAGGAGGAGAAATTATGGATACAGCAACACAAATTAAAGCATGGTATCGCAAAATACTCGTTTGCACCGATTTTTCAAAAAATGCCGGACTTGCATTTGAACTGGCAGTTAATACAGCCATGCACCACCGCGGTTCTACTCTGACACTGCTGCATGTACTGCAGGAGCCTGATGCGCAATTCTGGAAAAATTATATTTACGATGTCGAAAATGTTGACGGAAAAGCTCGAAAAGAGATCGATAGGCGAATCGAAGAAGAATATCTGCCTAAGGTACCGGAAAGTCTGGAATTCAATACGGTTTTCAAGGTAGGTAATCCTGCGCAAATGATCCTGGATTATGCTAAAGAAGAAGAATTTGATCTTATCGTTGTGGGGCGCCTCGGACGCGGCTCGATCTTCTTCGGCAATGTAGCCTCGCGCATAGCGCGCTATGCGGAATGCCCGGTAATCATCGTTCCGCTGGCGTTTGCAGATAAATGGAGCAACCGTACTGCTGAGTAGATTGTTCTGACGATGAGTTTTTCTGTCCGGCAGCCACGGCAGTTTGCTGTTGAAATCATTTTGCAATTTATTACAGATCGAGCAGAAGAATCTTGTGTGTTTATTTATGAGTGCCTAAATAACAACTTCGAGGAGGGGAGATGGAAAAGCGAGATGTAGTCAGGACAGTTTTAGAAGGGAAAAAACCTCCATATGTTCCATGGTCTTTTTCTTTTACATATGAAGCGCATCAGAAACTGGTTGAGTACTATGGCACACATGATCTTGCAGCACATCTGGAAAATCATTTATTGGGGGTAGGCAACAGTATCGGTGTCTTTGAAGACCTGGGCAACAACCGGGTAAAAGATATTTTCGGAGTGGTCTGGGATCGGAGTATTGATAAAGATATTGGAAATGTTGAAGAAATTCTATTGAAAGAACCTTCTCTTGACGGCTATGAGTTCCCGGATCCTCTCAATAAACGCAACTTTGCAGATATAGAGAAAAGCATACAGCTTTACGGAGATCGTTTCAGGGTCTTCATGATTGGCTTTTCGCTTTATGAGAGAGCCTGGACACTGCGGGGAATGGAAAATCTGCTGATGGATTTTATTCAGCATCCGAAATTTGTCAGAGAGCTTTTCAGAACAATAGCGGATTACAATATAGCGCAGGTCAAAAAAGCCGTAACTTATGATATTGATGCGGTTTACTTCGGGGATGACTGGGGGCAGCAGTTCGGACTTCAGATGGGGCCTGCTTTATGGCGTGAGTTTATAAAGCCGGAGTTGAAACGCATGTATGATGCAGTACATGAAGCCGGAAAGTTTGTATTTATCCATTCATGCGGAGATGTTGATGAATTGTTTGATGAACTTATCGAAATCGGTCTGAACTGTTTTAACCCGTTTCAACCCGAGGTTATGGATGTATACAGCCTGGTAAAGCGTTACAGGGGGCGTCTGACTTTTCACGGAGGGCTTTCCACGCAGCGCACCCTTCCTTACGGAACGCCTGAGGAGGTGCGAAGGGTCACGCGGGAGCTCATCGATCTCGGTCGTGACGGAAGTTTTATGCTCGCGCCCGCACATTCAGTTGAGGGTGACGTACCACTGGAAAACATGCTTGCCTTTATAGAAGAGACGTTGAGTTCCAGGCAGGGATGAAAATCTTACGCCGAGAACGCAGAGCTGGAGGGCGAATGTCCTCATGAGCCGTGGTTGTGACGCAACCTCAATATGGTCAATGCGGTCAAGTAGGGTCAATAAGGTCAAATTCCGAGTCCGGTGTCCCGAATCCGAAGTCAAAATCGATTCCATTGACCTGCTGCGTCCAAGTACTATCCACTAACCGCTGGCGACTGATCACGGGAACGAGAACGATTTGCCGGGAAGTTCCGTTCTTGCAGACAACAAATTATCCTGATAAGATCAACGAAATTGAGGTGTAGCGAAAACTCCGGCTTTGATTGAAAGATATATTATACAATAATTTGTTTTTCAGAGTCGTTGTAATGTAACGTTGTACCGCAGGAACTTCTTCATGACTATTTCTCATAAAAAAAATTATTTCTCTTTTTTTTCACATATTACGGTTCTTTTTTTTCCAGTAATGTTTTTTATTCTGTCGGGTTGTAAAAGCACCTCAGACTGGCGTGATGAGGCTGATGAGCGTGCATCATTCTATTTGAGCGCAGCACAAAAGACTGTTACAGGACGTGAGGAAGAGCTTGTAATTGAAACGCCGGGAGATACGCTGCGGCGCAGGCTGCTGCTAGATCAGAATCTTACGGTATTCAATGAAGCGTCACTGGGGATACGTGATTTGCCTGATTCTGAATACTGGGAAGGGGACAAGAGGTTAAAGGCAGCCGAAGATGTCGGAATTGCCTTCAATACTACTAACGTTCTGCATATAGGTCTGGAAGATGCTTTGAAGATTGCAGCTGCAAACAGCAGGGAATATCAGGCGAAAAAAGAGGATTTATATAAAACAGCACTTGATATAGATCTGGAAAGCCATGCTTTCAGGACCACTTTTTCCGGGATGATGGCGGCTGCTGTAAACAGTGCGGCTCCTGATGGTGATCGTGATACCGGGTACAATAATCAGATGAAGCTGGGGTCGAATAAAAAGTTTAATAATGGTACAGAGGTAGCCAGTTCGATAGCTGTTGATTTGGCAGGTATGCTAAGCGGAGAAAAAGACTCAGCGTGGGGGGTTATTGCTGATGCCAGCATAAAGATTCCGCTTTTACGCGGGTCCGGGAAATTGGTGAATATAGAATCGTTGACCCAGGCGCAGAGAAATCTCGTATATGCAGTGAGGGAATTCGAGCAGTATAAACGCGATTTTATGGTTGGTATAGCGAGCGACTATCTCGGAGTTCTGTTATCAAAAAGAACCATGATTAATGAGGAAGAGAACTACAAACGTGTGATAATTTCAACACGCCGGTCACGCCGGATGGCTGATGCGGCACGGTTATCCCAATCTGATTTTGATCAGTCTCATCAGAGCGAACTGAGCGCCCGCAACAGTTGGATCAGCGCCCGGCAATCGTATGAAGGCGTTCAGGAGTCGTTCAAGATGAAGCTCGGTTTGCCGCCTGACGCGCAGGTGGAACTTTCTGATTCTGTTTTGTTGGATTTGGAGCGCAGTGCGGCAGTTTTTGCAAAAACGGAGATGGCGAAATACGATCCGGGTGAACCTGGTGTTGATCCGGAATTGGGGGTGCCGGAATCGGTAGATGGGGGGGAATTGAAAGAGAAAGTTGAGGCGGCTATTCGTGTGGCGTTTCAAAATCGGCCGGACTTTCAAACTAACGTAGACAAACTTGAGGATTCCCAGAGAAAAGTGCTTATTGCCGAGGATGCGTTGCGGGCTGAAGTAACTCTGGGGGGTTCAGTATCTGTCGGGGATGGCGCCGGTTCCGGCATGGATGGAAATGGAAATTTCAGAGTTAATGAAGCTACTGTCCGTGGTCTTCTGAATATAGACTTGCCCTTTGAGCGGAGGGCTGAGCGTGATGCTTACAGGAGAAGTCTTATAAATCTTGAGGCTGCGGTGCGTTCTTACCAGTCGGCGGAAGACTCCCTTAAGGAGGCTGTACGCCGTAATGTGAGGCAATTACGAGAAAAACGTGAGCAGTTGAAAATACAGTATACCGCTGTGTCTCTTGCCGAAAAACGCGTTGCCAACAACGACCTTCTGCTGCAGGCAGGGCGTGCCGAAATGCGCGATGTGCTGGAAGCCCAGGCTGCTCTGGTATCTGCACAAAACTCATTGTTTACTGCAATCAAGGGATATCGTGACAATGAAATGCAGTTGCTTAAAGAGCTGGGATTGTTAGATGTAACGATGGACGGAGAGTGGAAGGAAGAAAGTCTGGACGTGTTCGGGCTGCTACAGGAGCAGTGAGCGTCGGGCAGACAAAGTTTAATTTGAAAACTGTTATAAAGAAAATTTACAGGAAAATCCGGAGTATATAAAAAGGCTGATTCAAAATTGGGTAAAGAGGCGGGGCAAAACATTGACGAAGGTAAAAGAAGTGTGAAAAAGAAGAAATCTGAAAAGAAGAAAGTCCTTGTTACAGTACTTCTGCTGCTTGCCGGTACGTTGGGAGTTCCCTTTATGAACAAT
>JAAZFF010000033.1 GCA_012511845.1 Lentisphaerota bacterium | reverse complement strand
TCCGGTAGAGGGTCCTGCCGGTTTGGTGGCAAACCATGCGTCATATATGGACTCCCTCCTGATTTGCGCCTGCACCAGGCGTCGTGTACGGTTTTTGATGTCACGTGAGATTTATGATCGCTGGCGCTTTTTACAGCGTGCTTTTGATCTTTATGGCGTTATTACAATAAGTGAAGATTCTTCTCCATATCAGATTGCCAGTGCTTTACGCTATGCACGCAAGGCGTTGGACGACGGCTACCTGCTCTGCGTTTTTGCTGAAGGAGGCATAACACGCACAGGTACTACGCGCGCATTTAAACGAGGATATGAACGCATTGTAAAAGGCACAAATATTCCCATTATTCCTGTTTACCTGGGCGGCTCGTGGGGAACCATATATCACTACTATAAGGGGCAACTCATCCGACGCTGGTTTAAAATGAGCCTGCGAAGATACAGGGTTACCGTACTGTTCGGCGAAATGCTGCCTACTGAAACAAATGCTTTTGATGTTCGGCAAGCCGTACTAGAGCTGTCTTGTGACTATTTTAACGCCAGGAAGAATGAGCACATGTCTCTTGGTACAACAATGGTAAAAAGGCTGCGTGCAAGCTGGGTAGATGAACTTGCAAATGACACACTGGGAATGAATCTTACATGCGGCAAGGCGCTGATTGCTTCCACCGCACTTGCCAACTCACTGAATCAACGAGTAGAAAACGAAGAGCATATAGGAATACTTCTTCCCGCCTCATGTGCCGCTCTTATTGCCAATCTTTCGCTGGCTCTTATGGGACGCTCTGCTGTAAACTTAAACTTTACCACATCTAAAGATGCATTCCTGTCCTCCGTCGAACAATGTAATCTCAAGACGATTATTACTAGTCGCTCCTTTATTGAAAGATTTCCCGATCTGGGTCTTGATGAAAGTAAACTCGTATTTATAGAGGAAATTCTGAGAGGTCTAACCCTCGGCACAAAAATACGAAGTTTCCTGCTGGCAAGATTCGCTCCATTCAAACACATAGCAGATGCAAAACCCACCGATGCCGATACTACTGCTATGGTTCTTTTTTCATCCGGTTCTACCGGAGAACCAAAAGGAGTAATGTTAAGCCTACATAACGTTCTTTCTTTGGCAGAAAGTCTTCACATGATGTTTGCCACTTCCCCTAAAGATCGTATCTGCGGCACTCTCCCGCTATTCCACTCATTCGGAATAATGGGTACAGTCTGGTACCCTGTGCTTGGACACATAAAAATTTCATATCACACTAATCCGCTCGAAGCCGACAAGGTTATAGAGATTGTTCGTGAAAACAAAGCTACGATGATTTTTGGTACACCAACGTTTCTGCAGTTATACCTGCGAAGAGCTACAAAGGAAGATTTCAAAACAGTACACTTTATACTTGCCGGTGCGGAAAAACTGAAAGAATCGCTTATTGTTGCATACGAAGAGAAATTCGGCATACGCCCTTATGAAGCGTACGGAGCCACAGAACTTTCACCGGGCATCGCAGTCAGCATCCCACATGGTACAGGTGGAGGAATAGTACAGGAAGGCTGGCGCAAGGGACGAACAGGAATCCCGTGCCCGGGAATTGCAATGAAGATCCTTGATCCCGACACAGGTGAACCAAAAGAACCGGGCGAATCCGGACTTTTATATTTAAAAGGTCCCAACGTAATGCTTGGTTACCTGGGAAGACCCGATCTGACCGCAGAAGTCTTCAAGGACGGCTGGTACTGTACAGGCGATATAGCCTTTATGGATGAAGACGGTTTCCTCGGACTAACTGATCGCCTTTCACGCTTCAGCAAAATTGGCGGAGAAATGGTACCACATATTGCTGTGGAAGAGGCATTACTGGACGCCTCCGGGCTTTCAGGTCCTGTCCTTGCAGTTTCTTCAGTAGAAGACGAAAGAAGAGGAGAAAAACTAGTCGTACTATTCACTGAAGAATGTACGGATCCGAGATCACTATACGAAGTTCTTGAAAAAACAAATCTTCCAAACCTTTGGAATCCTTCACTGATTGACTACCATCAGGTTGACACTATTCCGCTACTAGGTACCGGAAAAGTTGACTTGGGCGAATTAAAAAAACTTGCCGCAGAATTCTACACCCCACAACGAAATAAACAGAGCTTCCTGACTAATCAGCTATCATAAAAAGTCAAACAGACTACTCCAGTTTAGCCCGGCAAACCGGGCAGTGGACAGTTGCTTAAGGTAGGGCGAGTTTCTCCCGGCTTCGAATCCTACGCCGTGGCAAGCCGCAAACCGCCCTGCCGTGCCGAGCCTGGGATCCCTGAGCGCCTGCTCGGGATTTGCGTGGATGAGCACTGGGACCGCGAGGCTCCGCACTCGCAGACCTGTTGCAGAGAATGGTTGCCGCGCCTGTTCGGGATCGAAAACAGTTGCTAAGCAATCCCAATCCGGTCAGTCTATCCGGAGCACCAGCCAATGTAGTATAGAGATTCTTGTCTGTGTGTTGATGGGTCCAGCAGTACTGCCATATAGGCTGATCAATGCGGTCACATAAGGTCAAAGTCGATTCATTCGACAACTCTTTAACTCACCATTGCTAGCAAATGCAACTACAGAGCCTACAGCCCCAGTTCTCTACTTTTTTATCTAGCAGCTGACACTGAGCTAAGACGTTCCGTTGTTATGCATTACAGCCATTCCGTCAGGCTAGGGCTAGTCGTTCTCGTCTAGCATACCTCTCACATAATGCGACTCCAGCAACTGCAGAAAGCAAGCATGATCCCGAGATAAACTATTAATAAGATTAGCATTTTCAATGCGCCACAGCGAACCGCTCATTTTCGAATAAAATTCCCCAATAAGATTAATCTTAGCTTCACTGTATGCCAGCCATGCCTGATGGGCTCGACGAAGGGGTTCATTCAGATCCCCGCCGAGTGCCTCATAGACTCGTTCAACTTCAGCATCCCAGATAACTATTGAACAAGCAGACGCCGTTACCCATCCAAGTACTGAGCCATCCTCTCTCTCAAGAACTTCCTTCGCATTATCTATAGGATGATGACCCATCGGACCATAAAGCATGAAACGTATCCCCGTATCGTCATCAACCACCTCAACGCCCCTTGATGTCGTGTAGAACAAAGTCATCATCCGTTTCTTACCCGTCTTTCTCTTTTCATCTTCCCAGTTAGACAAAACGGCCCAGTGAATTCCTTTGTAGTCAGGGCCGATTTTTTCACCGTTCGCATATTTAAGAACCACAAACCCGGGATCACGCGCTTCAATAAATTCCACTGGCCTCCCCCGCCAGAATTCCTCTGGGATCTCGTCTGTCAATGATATGCAATCATCAGTGGACGGC
>JAAZFF010000294.1 GCA_012511845.1 Lentisphaerota bacterium | reverse complement strand
TTCATGCGGTGCGGGCATCCATGGAAAGACGCGCACTATAACACGACTTGATTTTTTCAACTCAATTCGTATAGAGCCTTCATTCGGATACCCTACCGTTACCTTGGCTGCGTCATTTTCACAGTTTACAGGAAAGTTCACAATCAGATTTCCGTGCACCAGTTCTATTGCACGGCGCCACGCCATCAGCATACCTTGCGGCGCAATGGCGGAGGCTGATGTGGAGATGCTGTTATAGCGGGAAAGGAGCATACTGTTCGGGGCTGAACCTCCAAAAAAGCCGCCGAGCATTCGTGTCGGCATATTTTGAAAGGTGCGTTGCACTGTTTCCGGCGCCTTTTTAAGCTTGCGAATAAATTCCGTATCGGTAAGCTGACTCTCTGCCATATGATTTCGCCAGAACCGGTGGAGATCGTCCCAGTATTCAGGGAACCCGCAATCCACCAGCTCCAGCGCGCACTCCATCATGTCCTTGATGCAGCGCGCATCACAGCGCTCGTCCGCCATCAGCTGCCACTGCATATATTCCGGAATCCATCCGAACGCAGAGGAATTGCGCCGCACATAGTCGTACAGACCCTTGCCCTTCGCTATATAGCGGTCCTGGCCGGTCAGGCGTCCAAGCCGTATGAGGCCAGAAGCTGTCCAGATTGCTGAATGAACCTGTCCGGAAAATTCATTACGATTAGTCAGGTGGTGGCTAATGGTGGCAAAGTTGTTTGCCAGCCCCATTGCGAGATCAAAGGCGTCTTCGTCCTTAGTCAGGATAAAACGCTTTACAAGCGGAGTAATCAGTACGCTGTACCGCATCACCCAGTCCGAGAAACCTGAGTTGATCTCATGCCTGAAGCCTTTGTCGAGCACATAAACATCTGTCGGAAATGAGTAACACAACTCGGGATTATCAGCTATGCCTATACTGGCTGCCCTTACCTTGTTTTCAACAACGAGCTTCCGCAACCCCTGCACAAGCTCCGAGGCGCGCTTTGCCACCAGCTTGTTCTTCGGGTATAGCTCTGTTGCCCTGTTAAGTGCAGACAGAACGGTCGCCATTTCCGGTATCATGCAGTAGTCTACCGGACCAGACCACGGTCGGCGCACTGGAAATCTGAGTTTCGATTTTTCATCCCAGCCTTCATTCAACAGTTTGTCGAAGAGAGCTGCTTCAACCTCCTCGCCCTGTTTAGTACCGACCATTTCGCGTACACACGACAACCCCTCGTACCAGGAAGCGACCAATTCTGCGTCGTCAACGCGGTTGTGTTCTGCAAACGGCGGATTATTAAACGGAACAACGACTCCGTAAGGGAGGTGCCCGAAATTCGGATCGGTCATCTCCGTTAAAAAGTTTATTGAAAATTTTGCATGCCTTACCGGTTCAAATTGAACGAATCCAGCAGCGTGCCTTTGTGAAATTGTACTCATTTTACTTCTTTTGATTATGTATTGAACTCTATGTCTGCGCACAACAAACTAAACAAGTGCGCATTGAACCTCCACAACAACAATTGTCGGATAAATAATCATAAAATACAAGAAAATTATTTTAAATTTGAAAAACAGCAGTTCACAACGATGATGGGGGCTGTTATTCCAGCGATGCAGGATCCTTGCAATTTAATTTTAATATTATATTTTTTTTGCTTGCATCAGCTGTTTGGTTTATTTTATAATGTGTACATGAAATAAAGCTGTTGAATTACATTGGAGATATACCGTGAGTTCAGTTTTTTCAGATCAAAATAAAATTCGAATCGGTAAAAATATTCGCCTTTTGCGCAGGCGTGCTCATTTATCGCAGGGTGAATTGGCAGAAAAACTTGGTATAAGGCAGTCTCCACTGAGTAATCTTGAGAGAGGGAAGCATCTGCCTTCCACCCAGGTGTTGCTCAAAATAGCAGAAGTATTCGGAGTAACAGTAGATCAAATATTAAGTTCCGGGTACCTTATCACAGGCAGTCAGGGCAAAGCATCAAATGTTGATTGTCTCCATGAAATACGGGAAAACCAATACAATGCCGATTCAGAGTTTCAGCCTTCGAGCGACTGCTTTGCAACAACACCTCTTGCAAGACACCCGGGAAAGGAACTTGCCGGCAAGCTTGAATCCGTCGCACAGGATATACTTGCATTGGAAGATATATGCGATGTTCCCAGATGTGCCCGAATTCCCTTGCGTATGTCCTTTAATCTGACGGAAGGCGACATTATACGATTGGCAATGCAGATGCGTCAGCTTTTAGGCATAAACGACACTGTTGTTTTCGACTATCTGGAGTTGTTCGAAAATCACGGCTTAAGAGTTTTATTCATGAACTTGGGCGATGTATCAAATAGTCTTTCCTATTTCGATGCGAGATACAGCAATGTTTTTATTTTCCTCAGCACAGATATCAATTCAGAGAAGCAGATCTTTCTGCTTGCTTATGAATTGGGGCGTATACTTTTATATGCCCGCCTCGGTGCTATGTCCGGCGAAAATTCTTTACATGAAAAACAGCTCGATAAGCTTGCCCGGTTATTTGCTGCCAATTTCCTTATGCCTGCCGATGTTGTGCAATGTACAGTAATGCAGATTGGAGTTCTCCCCGATGAATGGGACTACCCGCTGCTGTTGCGCCTAAAGCACAGATTCGGAGTATCGGCTGAAAGCTTTAATTACCGGTTGCTGGAGCTCGGACTGATAGCCGAAGAATTGCAGACAAAATTCAGGGAGATGATACAGCAGTATTATAAAAAATATTCTTTCAGCGAACCGGGCGACAGTCGTCGCATCCTATCACCGAACGGCAGGCTGGGGGATTTGCTGTACCTGGCACTGAAAAGAGGTGAGGGCGAGGCGCAAGAGATAGGGCAGCGTTTCAAGAGGCTCAAGATTGAGGTTGGGTAATGAGATAAGAGTTATGAGGGGAATCAGGAATAAACTGGCACTTGTATTTTGGTGCTGAACAGTGCGGATAGGATCGGACATTTGTTTGAGGTTAAACTTTATTATGGTATAGGGCGCATTATGTAGCAGGGAGAGTCGGAAATGTATGAAGATTGTTTTTTTCGCAACGAACAGATAACTGGACAGTGGCTTTCAAAGACTCTGCAGGAGTTCAAACGAACCAGGCCTTTTATAGGCTGTCCACGTCCGACATATTATTATGATATGTCGGACAACATCTACATGATAGCTGAGTCTGAAGCGCAGGTCGTGGAAGATATTCATCTTTTGCTTAATTCCTACAGTGCTCCCATTCAGGAGCATATCTACAAAATTGCCCCTTTTTATAAGCCCGATGCTACCAACCTCTGGCACTCTGCCATTGACTATGGTGGCGACCGTTCCTTGCTGCCATTTGTACCGCAAAATGGCTGGATGGAGGCATATCATACTGTGTTTGCCACTGGTGGCTGTGCCCGCATGGCATTTACTGGCATGGGTGCCTCATTAACATGCATCAATGATCAAGCTAGGTTCCGTCTCTACGAAGGGGCTGCCCTCGAGCTGAAACGCAAAGAAGATAACAACCCACAACTACAGCATGTTGATTTTCACATGTCGAGTATGCGCGCACTAAACTGTGGCGACGATGAAGAGCTACCCGCTTTGGCTGAGTTTATCTCCGTCATTGAAAATTGCTCAATATCTCAGGTTGCCGGCGTGCGCTGCTATAGCCTGCTTTTATGGTCTGGCCCCGCAGAAAGCCCAGCCAGCTTTCCCTGGACGCTACATATCCCGCATCACTTTGTTGAAGAGGGCTATGTACCCCGTGTCGGCGACTCTGTCAACGGACTTGCTATTATGTATGGCACCTTCCTCGATCAAAAGCCACTTGCAAAGCCGACAGTTTATCATCCTCTTTTCCGTGGCAAGCAGACATACACCAGAGAAGAAATTGAAGCTGTGCCTGCAGATGAGGGCACAAGCGAAGAGTCAAATACTCCGCAAGCGACTGTGAGCACTTCGCAAGAGGCTGTGAGCACCACCAAAGCCTTTGAGTACTTACCACGCTCTCTGGAGCACTATCCCGAAGCTCCACACCCCAAGCACCAGCTCGATGCCAAAAGCCTAACCGTTCTGCCCAAATATGTTCCCTACCATGAGTATAGGCTGCTGCTGGGTGATACAGAGTCTCTGCAGCAAATCAAAAACATCTCACGTGCCAAACTGACTACACTCGTCAAAGAGGTCGATGTACATTTGAGTAGAAACTTTTCTCCTGCACTCTCTCCATACTTGAAACATGCCGGGATACGCCACACAGCCTATAATCCACAGACAAATGAGCAGCACATCTGGATCACCCTCCCCAATCCAAGAGGCTCTGAGACTCCGCTCACCAATCTGCTAATTGCGGCAACTCCAGATAATAGTGTAACACGCTACACACTACTAAACACAGTGCCAGATCAGACTCCCAAAAAGCGCATTAGCACATTGTGCCTCGACAATGAAAAATCCTCAAGTCGCCCTCTAACATTACGCGTTTTGTTAAATCAGCTACCCAAAATCAAGGAAGATGGCTTCTTTATCCTCACGGGGTTCAACCAGAACGACTTCCTGCAGGCTAGACGTGAAGAGAACAACAAAGGCACAACCTTTCAAGTCGAGTGGCAAATCTACGACATCACCTGGCAATTCAATAAAAAAGGTATCTCCGAAAAACGACTAGCTGAACTGATAACCCTTTACTGGAACAAAGGCCTTCTGGCAATTGAAGGTGAAGAACCTTGGCAATGGATTCCCCTAGTTCAGCAACGCAAAGACAAAGAGGACAAGAGAGAAAGAGGAGACTAACTCATGTACGCCCACAGTTTAATTAATCAGCCGCCAAGCCACTGGCACACCCTAGCCGCTCACAGCGAAACTGTTGCAAATGTAGCTGCTGACTTTGCGGCTGCCTTTAATTCCTCCCACTGGGCGCATCTTATAGGTTTACTGCATGACCTTGGCAAAGCCCGCGCATCTTTCCAGTCTTACCTCAAGTACTGTAATGGCCTCACCGACCCTGATTATGATGGTTCTGAGCATTCGCACTCTGGGGTTGGTGCGGTATGGGCTGTGCAGAAATACGGCAAAACAGGTCGTATCCTTGCATATTGCATTGCAGGCCACCATGCTGGGCTGCCAGATTGGTCTAATGGTGAAACGCCAAACGGTGCGCTTGCCTACCGCTTACAAGAAGAGACAGCCATACTTAATGAACCGCAAGTTGCTGAATGGATATCTACACAGCTAAAATTATTTGAAATAATCAAGCTTGCCCCTCCATGGAAGTTCAATGAATCCGACATGAGCTTCTGGATTCGTATGCTCTACTCTTGTCTGGTAGATGCCGACTTTCTCGACACAGAAGCTTTCATGGATCCAGAACGGGCAATGGCTCGCAGCGTCTATCCTGATCTTGCAGAGTTATCTGCCCTATTCTTCACAGCACTTAATGCCAAAGAAGAGCAAGCCGCCGCAACAGATGTTAATAGTCTGCGTGCCACAATCCGTCAAT
>JAAZFF010000032.1 GCA_012511845.1 Lentisphaerota bacterium | reverse complement strand
CGTCGCCGTCGCTGTCAAGCAGTGTTCCGAGGCGGAAAAATGCCGACGTGCCTGAGTTTCCGCTGTAAATTGCATTTGAGACAACTGCACCGGGCACGTATTCCTGTGGAAAAAACTGCTCCATGCCTTCCGGGATCGGCGGGTTTGTATGGATATTCCAGCCCGTAAAAATGGGAGATTGCTGATGAAGCATTGCGTCCATCAGCGACAGTGCCTCGGGAAAAACCGTGGCAGGTGACAGCGGAAACACTGTTTCGTTCGTTGTGGTGTCAACTGCAAAACGAGTCATCCAGCTCCAAGTGGGGTGGCTTAGGTTTGTAGTGCCAAAAAGATCTAGTTCGCTACCTGGTGGCGGGTTGGCGGCAGACCACCCGATGCCGAGTGCAACGGCATTGCTCAGAACAGAAATGGAAGTGAACCTCAGGCTTGAGGGCAGAATCCCGGCATGTGCACAAGGTTCAGGGAATATGGCTGGCGTCTTTGCAGTAGCCGGGAAATAGACGCGTTCCACGCTCGACGGCAGCCACATGGGCTCATGCGGAGCACCATGCAAGTCGGCAGCAAGCCAGGGGTTGAAGGCTGCGGTGCCTGTGCCGTGAAAACCCTGGACTGTGAAGAATATCGTCCCGTCAGGTTCATCCAGAAACTCCACTGCGCCGTCGCTGTCGCACATCCGCACTCTGAAGACCATTGGGAAATCATCGGGGATTACCTCGAGTTCATGATATTCCGTACGTATCTCATCGACTGGTGCAGGCGGATCTGAAAGCCACGCCATCCTGACATCATCTGCAATCATTTCTGCCATATATGAACCAGCCTGCTCCGTTGCGCATGAGAAAAGAGCACACAATAACGATAATGATAATATTACTATTAATCGGGATCGGAGGATGGTGGTTAATGTAGCCATTGGAATTGAGTCCCTTATATTTGGTGTCACCTGAACTGACATTAGAATTGTATCATATCCAAAGCAGGTTTTGCAAAATCTTTGTTTTTGACCTCGGACTCCAGACTGCTCACTCTTTTTTGATCTTATTGACCCTGCGACCGCATTGACCGTATTGAGATTGCCTTTGAGTTGCCCCTCTACCACGGCGGTTTGCAAAAAAACGCCTGGCCTTTACTACAACTATTCTCAAAAGCACATACTTATTTTTTTGATCTTCTAATAAAGTATGTTTTGTGCTTTAATTTCACACCCAGATATGAAAGATAATTCTGTTCCAAAACAAACGATAGATAATCTCAAGGGCGAGATTAAATTCCGGCGACTGCTGGCGCAGCAACATGTAACTGGAGAAATACTTCTTCCTGATTATTTTGACAAGGAAGCTCACGATAAAATTCTCGCCGACAGAATCGCAACAACAAGAAGTGCAATGAAACGCCTTCTTGAAAAAGGTGTGAATATTTCATCCTTCATCGAATTGGGTGCAGAGCGATGTCAGCGCTCCCTACTACTTGTAAATGAATTTGATGCACAAGGGATAGCTGCCGATATTTCACTGGATCAGCTTCAAACAGCAAGTCATTTTGCAAAACTTTTCAACTGGTCCAAACTGCCGCTTCGTGTCTGCTGCGATATTAACAACCTTCCGATACGAGATTCTACCTTTCCATTTGCTTTTTGCTATGAATTCCTTCATCACTTCCCCGCTGTCAAACCCATCATAAAGCAGATTTATCGTATTCTTGATAACGGTCACTTTTATTTCAGTGAAGAACCGTTTAAACGACCGAGAATACGGCTTTACAGGCAGCGTTCGAAGATTTGTGCCAAGCATGTGTTACGCCGGAATAAAATAATAAGAACTCTCGAAAAATTTATTTCTGAACCCTGGTCGGATGAAATCGAACACGGTGTGGTGGAAAACGACCAGACTTCAGTCAGTGAATGGAATAAAGCTTTATCCATTTTTGATAAAAAAGATGTAAGGCTTGCCAGCGTAGGTGGCAGAATCACCAGCCGCCTGCACAGAAGAATCTATCCCGGCAATTTTCTCAAC
This sequence comes from Lentisphaerota bacterium, assembly GCA_012511845.1. Lineage (GTDB taxonomy): Bacteria > Verrucomicrobiota > Kiritimatiellia > RFP12 > UBA3636 > JAAZFF01. The sequence continues at coordinate 204 of JAAZFF010000032.1, read as the reverse complement.
ATGATTTTGGGCGGAGGCATATCAGGCGTTTGCTCAAAAACCAATTCCCATGCTGCTCCTGTAAATGATGATCTTTTGAATCGCTTGATTTGTCCTGATTGCCAGGCAAAACATGGGTCAGCCATTACAAAAGAATCAACTTTGTACAAAGAGGGCGACACCATGACATGCGAAGCCTGTTCTTCATGTTATCCGATTGTAGAT
>JAAZFF010000031.1 GCA_012511845.1 Lentisphaerota bacterium | reverse complement strand
TATACCAGGTTTTTCTATCTGCCTTGTATCCGGTTGCTCCGGCTGGCTCCTCTGTCCCGGCGCTCCTATCAGCTGGAGCCGGCTTGCAACAATCAACAGTTTGCTGCGAGTTTCGTCTTGTGGCGTTTTCCATTCATCGTACTGAAGACGCCCCTCTATAAATACCGGACTTCCTTTTGATAAATATTCGTTTGCTACTTCTGCCTGTCGTTCCCATAACACAACATCTACGAAAACAACTCTTTCGATAAGTTCACCTTCCTTATTCCGGAAGTTTTCGTTGATGGCCAAACGGAGTTCACAAACGGCAGTACCGGCTGGGGTACGCTTAAATTCGGGATCTCTTGTCAGATTTCCCATCACTATAACCCTGTTATAATAACTTGCCATGATTTCCTCCCTTCTTATTTATCAGTTTAAAACCACCATCAACAGCTAACTGTTTTTTCAGACAGCAAGCAGGTTAATCTGTATCTTGCAGAGTGTCTTCCATATCGTCTGCATCATCATCTTCTGCAACAGATTCCCTGTCTGCTACGGCTACTGCTTCCGCCTCTGCTTCAGTTCTCGCCTTGAAGGCGGAGCGTCGCATGTCGTCAGCTGCTTTAGCGGCTTCTATACGCTCATTTCTTGTAACAATTTGAATTCTAAAATGTTCTTCGCTATGTTTAAAGCTTTCCGGTATATCTTTAATACGTGCCGGCTCTATTTCAAAACGCACTTTTGCGTATGTCCCATGTGTTTCTTTTTTCATGGTACGTGCAAACGGGAGCCTACCTATTATTTCAGTACTTTCAATTATGCCACCTAGTTTTTCGATCTCGCCAGTGCTAGAGGCTAGTGTTTGTTCCAAATCTTCCTCTTTTACGCTGGCAGCAAAGATGAAAAGGGCTTCGTATTTCCTTCGCATGTGTTTTACCTCTTTTTTAAACTCTTTTCCTAGTTCGTTCGTTCTGGGTTGTTTTTTATTATTTTTTTCTTCAGATTTTTCTTTAGACTCCGGCCCGACGTTATAAGCATCCATAGCCTTCACGGTACCTTCCGTAGCGGCACAAACAGCAGCTTCAGCAGCCTTTTCAATGCCTTGTTCAACAAGTGGTATAATCGAAGGACTTATTTGCCCCAAGACATGACCCACCAAATCAGACTCATTATTTGCGCCTCTTCCAACGCCAATTCGCACACGTGTAAAGTCCTTGGTACCAACGTGGGAGATTATAGACTTTAAGCCGTTATGTCCACCGTCACCGCCTGTAGCTCGCACACGCACCCTTCCGGGATCCAGGTTTACATCGTCAGAGATAACAATAAGATCTGAAGGTTCAATACGGAAGTAGCGCATGACTGCACCAACAGCTTCTCCACTTAAGTTCATAAAAGTCATCGGTCGCACCAGGAGGATCTGAAGGTCATCTTTTCTGACCTTCGCCATATCCATTTTGAATTTCGGCTCTATTCGCCATTCTCCATTTAGAGAGCTGCAAATTGCATCAACGGCAGCAAACCCCACATTGTGAGGTGTACCAGCGTATTCTCGTCCCGGGTTTCCTAGTCCTGCTATTATCTTCACTTCAGTGTACGGTTACTTACGCAAATCAGCTGTTGGCTACAAGTTTCGCACTGGTCCTTTATCCTCAGGCATCTCCGGAATCTTCGTCATCAGACTTGCCTTTTTGGACGCTGAGTTCAGGCTGTGCATCTTCAGCTTCACCGTCCTCTTCTACCTCTTCCTCTTCAACTTCTTCAACTACCATTGCCACATTACAAATGACTGTTTCTGCCGGAGTAATTATATCAATGTCCGGTCCGAGATCCAAGGCGGCTACGGTTATATCATCACCGAGCTTCAGGTCGGACGTATCTATAGTTGTGCTCTCAATGGCATCAGAAGGCAGACACTCTATCTCTATTTGCCGCAGTTGCTGCTCGAGAACGCCATTCTCAAGCCTTACCCCTTCGGGTTCACCGGTAAGAAGAACTTGAATCTGCAGACGCAACTTGGTTGACGTATCGACCATGCTGAAATCTGCATGCGAAATACGTCCGGTCAGATCATTGCGCTGGATTTCACGTAAAAGGGCAAGACGCTTGTCACCATCAACGGTTATTGAAACCATTATCTGTGCGTCGCCGTATCCGCTCATAACTTGCTCAAATTCACGAGAATTCAATTGAATCAATTCTGTGGTGCCATCAATTTTTGCCAATACTGCAGGTATGATACCTGCTCTTCGTAATCTTCTGGCTGCTGTGGAACCGCTGCATGTACGTGGTTCTGCATTAATTTTTACTTCTGTTGACATGTCTCTCTTTGTCTCCTGCCCCACTCCGGGGTATTATGTTACATTCTAAAAAGTGAACTTACTGACTGGTTGTTGTGGATACGTCTTATTGCCTCCCCGAAAAGCTCGGCTACAGAAAGCACGGTAATCGGAAGCGAATCATCATACCAGCCCTGTGGAACTGTATCGGTAACGATTAATTCTGAAATATCAGATTTTTTAAGACGTTCTATACCTTTTTCATTAAGAAAACCATGCGTCACTGCCGCATAAATATTGCGGGCACCATGCTGCTTGACCAGGGCGGCTGCAGAAGCCAGAGTGCCGCAAGTACTCGTAAGATCATCGATCATCACTACATCGCTACCTTCAACATCACCCACCAAAGAATACGCCTCCACATCTTCAGCACATTTTCGCTGCTTCGCTGTAATTGCCAAGCCGCATTCAAAGATACGTGAATAACTGTAAGCCGTTTTAACGCTGCCAGTATCCGGTGCAACAATAACCAGATTATCAAGATTTTTCTCTCGCAGATATCGCACTATCACAGGCGAGGCATGCAGGTGATCAACCGGTATATCAAAATAACCTACTATTTGAGCAGCATGCAAATCCATAGTCAGAACGCGATCCACTCCGGCTGCCACCAACAGGTTTGCAACTAATTTGGCTGTTATTGGAACGCGCGGCTGATCCTTTCGATCCTGCCTGGCATAACCGTAAACAGGTAAAACTGCTGTAATGCGTGCAGCAGATGAACGCACCATCGCATCAATAACAATCAGCAGCTCCATAAGCATATCATTCGGCTTGCCGCAAATGGATTGTATTACAAAACAGTCATCACCACGCACACTGTCCTGAATTTTGACAAATGTCTCCCCATCCGGGAAATTGACAATATCCATCGGACCCAATTCCGTTCCTAAATACGAACAGATGCTCGCCGCTAACTGCGGGTTGGCTGTGCCTGAGAAAATTTTCACATTGATGATTAGTTATAGTGTTTGCCGTTTCCGGAGAAAATGGTTGGAGCAGGTTGCTTGGTGTAAGTTTAAAAATGGTTGCCCGACATGGATTTGAACCATGACTCAGGGCGTCAAAGGCCCGTGTGCTGCCGTTACACCATCGGGCAGTGTCGATACAACTCTACTCCACACATTCTCCGGTAAGCTACGTTGAATTGCAAGCGCATGTTCCATGTTCTCTGCAAGCCCAAACACCGCTGAACCGTTTCCTGAAAGCAGCGAAGACATAGCTCCACCCTTTCTCAGCGCCAGGCAAAAGCGCTCAGCTTCAGGATAAAGTTTGAAAACGGTGTCCTGAAGCCCGTTAAAGACCCAGGAGCATGCCGCCCGCACATCGCCGTTGCGTACGGAAGAAATAGCATTCTTGCATAAATCATCTGCACATGTCAAGCCCGGACGACAATTTTCGTAAATTTCTTTAGTACAGACTGAAAATCCGGGGAAAACTATGACAAGCCAGATGGGCTCCGAAGCCGGATTATAGGGCATTTCTATACCTGCGATGCGTTCCCGTTTCCCCTCCATGAGCACGGCATCGCCATGGAGAAGAGCCGGAATATCTGAGCCAATCAATGAAGCCGCCTCTATCATGTCAAATAAAGTAAGATCAGGTGCCCACATTTCACGCAATGCATGCATTGTGCCGACAGCATCGGCACTTCCTCCTGCCATACCAGCCCCTATCGGAATGCGTTTCGTAATTTTGATATCGCAACCCTCCGAAACATCGCATAATTGCTGCATCAGCTTTGCCGCTCTCGTTGCCAGGTTTCTCCCGCAAGACATGGTGTCAAAGCAACTTACATCAACACCTTCTCCAACTGTATAACATGTAATGACTCCGTCGTTGCGAGGTGACACTTCAACAGTATCATATAAAGAAACAGGCAAAAGAACACTACGAATCTCATGGAAGTTATCAGGACGCTTAAACAACACTTCAAGTGTCAGGTTTATCTTTCCCGGTGAATTTACAACGACCTTCGTGGCGGTAGTTACTTGCTGTACCAGTTCAAGGGGTTTCATGGCTAGTTCGGTAGGTCCTTATATGTGGCAGGGTATAGACTCTGCCACAATTACAGTTTAATCATTTTTTGCATAAAGGGAATATAGAAACAGATCGAAAAGTACAAGCACTAGAATGCATACGTAAAACCAGATGACGGGATCGATTTTCTCAACACCGTCAATTATCATCGGATACTTCATTTTGTTGAGAATACCAAAAACGTAACCGATGCAGATAATGCCGAGAAACAGCGGGCTCTTACCGGAAACTTTCTTTGTTCGGAAGCTTTTGTAGATGGAGGTCGGCCAGCTTAATCCGAAACAAACCAACATACCTATTTCAAACAGACTCATGATTTTTCATCTTCCTTTTACTTGGAGGCGGGGGTGAATTGATTTCAGGGAACTCTTCTTCTGCAGGTTCATCAATGCCCATCCTTTTAAGGCGCATCGATATGATTTTTGAAATTCCATGTTCTTCCTGAGTTACACCATAAACTATATCAGCACCTGCAATTGTATGCTGATTATGAGTTATAATTATGAACTGTGACTGATCGAGGAAGTCGTTTAAAACTCCTACAAAACGCCCTATGTTGGAGTCATCCAAGGAGGCATCAATTTCATCAAGCATTGCAAAAGGACTCGGCCGTATCATATATATGGCAAAAAGGAGTGATATGGCAGTAAGAGCCCGCTCACCACCCGACAGCAATGCTATACTCTGCTGTTTCTTGCCGGGAGGACGAGCGATGATATCTATGCCGCTCTCAAGAAGATCATCATCCAGCAACTTCAATTCAGCTGTACCGCCATTGAAAAGGCGTTCGAACATTGTCTGGAAGTTTGTTTTTGCCTTTTCAAAAGTTTCATTGAAAAGTTCACTCGACTGGCGATCTATATCTTTTATGAGTTCCAGAAGTTTTGCTCTCCCGTTTGTAAGGTCCTCTTCCTGCGCTGTAAGAAACGCATGCCGTTCTTCAATTTCCTGGTATTCCTCTATCGCTACAAGGTTAACGGGACCCATTGACTCCATTCTCGCCCTTATTTCAGATATGCGCTCTTCAGCCGCACCCAGCTCAGGCTCTCCATCACTTCCCCAATCGGGCACAGGTTCGGAAGCCAGCTGCTCGATGGATATATGCCAATCAGTCATCAGACGATCTTGAATATTCTGCAACCTCATTTTTGTCTCTACGTGAGACAGCTCAATACGGTTATATTTGTCCCCCGCCTCATCCAGCATTTTTCGATGTACGTGCAAGGTTTTTTCTGAATCCTCCACAGCCCCGGAGTTCTGCTCACGCTCCGCACGCAGTTTATCAACAGCAGTTTTATGCCTCAGCACCTCAGCTTCGAGTTCTACAAGATTTTTTTCAAGTTTTTCATTTTCAGATTTCAGACGAATGATACCTTCTCCGTATGACTTGATGCCTGCATCACGAGTTTTTATCATCCGTTCCAGTTCATCAATCCTGGTTTTTATCGTTTCTTTTTGAGTCCGTGCTGTTTCAACGCGATGACTAATCGATGTCTGGGAAATACGGGCTTCCGTAAGAGCTGCCTGAGCCTCCAGGAACCTTGCTTCTGCATCGCGAACACTCTTCTCTGCCGCTTCTACCGCATCAGAAAGCCTTTTGCGGCTGTCTCCCATTCCATCTATTCGCGACATCAAGTCCTTGCTTTGATTCGTCGTCGCTTCAGTGGATTGCAGAAGATTTTCCAGCTGGCTCGTCGTGTTTAAAAGATTTCTCTTTGCTCTTTCAAAGTCAGAACTTATCGTATTACGCTCACCCTCCTTTTGCGCCATTAACTTCCGGTTCTTGTCCAGTTGTTCACGGGCATTGCGTGCAGCAAGTGAAAATTTATCTATTTCTTGTCCAAGATTTTCTGCAATTGATTTTTCAGCAGCCAAATCTGCCTCGGCGGCAGCCAACTCAGCACGGGCATCTTCTACCATCATGTAGCGTGACAGCGGACTTTCAGCAGCCTCCTCTCTGGAGCGCAATTCCACCATTCCATTGTGAAATTCTGCTATACCGGAAAGGGTGACAAAAGCACAGCCTGAAGGAAACGGCGATGGAATAACATCCAGAGAATCAACTATATAGACATTGCCCAGCAGATTTTCGGCAGTTTCCCTGAAATCAGCTTTGCATTCAATAGCATCAATAAGCCTGGGAAACCCCAGGTTGCTGTTTTCTGAAACTCCTTCGTTACCATCTGCTGCAAAGAGACTTACCCCTACCTTCTTCCCCATTGCCTGCAGAGCCTTCACTGCTGCCTGGGCATCAGCCCGAGTACGCACAGCAATAGTATCCAACCATGCCCGCAACACCGCCTCCAAAGCTACACGATGCGATTTTGGCGCCTTGAACTGCTTTGCAATATGTCCTAATACTGCGTTATCTGACAGTTTAAGCGGGTTAGATACATCTGTAACCAATGATGCTCCTGACTGCTTTTTACTCTGTTTCAGGGAGTCATCAAGGATTTGAATTTTGGCTTTATGTGCAGCTATGCGGGATTGAATTTCCGAGCTTTTCTGGACACTCTTGTTAAGAGATGAGCGCAATTGCTCCGTTTCCTTCTCCAGTGCAATAAAGGATTCCTGGCTCTTGCTTACAGCAGAGTCCAGTGATGCGACCTCAGCCTCTACTTCGCTGAGTCTTGTTTCCAGGTCTCTGACCAGAACTTCAAAGCCCGATTTTTCTGAAGAGAGTCGCTCATTTCTGAGCAAATTTTCACGTGTTCGACCCTCAGTTTTGGTCAATTCATTTTGAAGGGATATATGAAGACGTTCAGTTTTGATTGACTCTTCCCGCAAACGATGTAATTCATTTCTTGCTTTTGTGCTGTCTGCTTGTTTCGCATCAAATTCATTTCTTATGGAAGAAAGAACTGAGTCAGCTTTAGCAAACTCATTTTCAAATGCAATGAGCTGAGACTCTATTTGCTGCAGGATCTCCTCCTGTGCTATACGAACGCTCTTTGTTTCTGAAATCTCCGCCTCATCCCTACCTGTCCAGGCGTTGTATTCTTCTATGCGCTGTTTATTATTGCGTACAGCATCTGAAGCCTGGTTACACTTTCCCTGAGCCTCCATTGCCTGCTCCATGGCAACGCCTATCCTGCGCTCCGAATCCATAAGTCTGGCTCGGGCTTCTGTACTGGATTTTTCGCCTTCCTCCACCTGAACTCGCAAGCGCTCAAGTTCTTGTTTACTGTGCTCAATCTCTGCCACCTGAGATTTAATTGTTTTGTGTATGGATTTTACCTTTTCGGATGTGACAAACAGATCAAGTTTACGTAACTCACCCTGGAGTGTCTTGTAGCGCCGCGCCTTCCCTGCCTGGCGCTGCAAAGATCCAATCTGGCGATGCAATTCGCGGATTACATCATTCAATCGCAAAAGATTAGCCTCCGTCTGATCGAGTTTCCTCATCGCCTCTCTGCGATCAGCACGGAATCTTGTAATCCCCGCCGCCTCCTCGAATATAGCACGTCTATCTTCCGGTCTTGACGAAAGTACCGCATCAATCTGCCCCTGAGCCATTATTGAGTAAGATGTCGTCCCTATCCCCGTACCCATAAACAGTCGCTGGATATCACGAAGGCGACATGGCGTCTTATTTATAAAATACTGACCCTCTCCCGACCTGAAAACACGTCTCGATATTGTGACCTCGTTGTATTCCGTTCCAAGTTCCTTCTCGCAGTCTGCAAAAGTTATCGAAACTTCTGTCATGCTTAAAGGCTTGTGCTGCTCAGTACCGTTGAAAATAACATCTGTCATGACAGAGCTGCGCAGTGAGGTCGGGCGCTGTTCACCGAGAACCCATCTGATAGCATCAGACAAATTGCTTTTTCCGCAACCGTTTGGACCAACTATCGCAGTTATGCCGGGCTCAAAAACGAGTCTGGTCTTTCTGGCAAAACTTTTAAAGCCAATGATTTCTAGTGACTGTAGGTACACGCAGTAAAAGTCCGTATATACAAAATAATAATAAAAACAGCCGTTAATTATATCATGTATTGCTTTTTTAAAGCAAACGCAAATATTTGAGCATCAAAAATAAAGTGCAATTTTCCCGTTTTTATGGACACTCAAAGTGTAATTTGGTATATTTCACACAAATGGCAAACCAGAGTAACAAAGAAGCAGAAGATTCTGAAAAAACATGGAAAGCGGCAAAAAGCGATACACAAAGCAATATGCCGTCCAACATTTCTCTAAGTATCGAGGTAGAGAAGTTGAAGCTCCAACAGGAAAGGATTGCAATAGAGCGCGAACGCCTTGAGGCAGAACGTGAAGAGCTCGAAATACGTGAAAAATTCGGCAAAGATCCATACGATTTAACATTCGGACTTACAGCAATCTGCGTTGTTGCCTCCATCTGCCTGATTTTTGGCGGCATCATAGGATTTATCTCAGGACTTGATACGGGGCGCAGCCAAACACCACAAACACGAAAGGTAGCTGTCAGCAGGGAATTTACAACCATGATAAAAAGTCTGTATAAATTTAATTACAGTAAGCCAATTCCTCAAGAAAAACCCTCCTGGATTCCTGGAAAAGCGACTGAACCTGCCACTTCCCTTTTTATTATGCGCTAGGCTCAATGGATAGAAAGTTACGTAAATTTCAAAGCGACTTACCTGTATCACATATATGGAAATTACCGTAATAACACCTTCTTTTAATTCAGAGAGATTCATCGAACAAACTATGCAGTCTGTTGCCCTGCAACGCTCTGATTCTTTATCAGTTGAGCACTTGATAATTGATGGCGGGAGCAAAGACTCCACTGCGAAAATAGTTGAACAGTTTGCACACTCTGATACGAGGTTTATATCAGAACGTGACAATGGACCGGCAGATGCTATAAACAAGGGATTTGCCCTGGCAAAAGGAAAATATATCAGTTGGCTTAACTCGGATGACTTTTACATGCCTGGAGCCCTGAAGAGAGCCGTCGAAGTTCTTGAAAAAAAATCTTCTAAGGCATTCTGTTTTGGGCATTGCCCAATAGTCGATGAAAACGGAAGAGAAATTCGTAAACGTATTACATCCTTTAAAGAATTCTGGTACCCTCTCTCATGCAGACCGCTTATTCGAACTTTAAATTACATTTCTCAACCTGCCATGATTATTCGGCGTGCGGCACTTGAGAAAGCCGGTCCTTTGCGCACCGATTTGAAAGCCGCCTGGGACTACGACCTTACGCTGCGCCTGTGGCGGTATGGGGGAGCTGTACGCGTACAACCCCCCGCTCTTGCAAGTTTTCGCTGGACTCCTCAATCAATTAGCGGAAGTAATTACAAGCTGCAGTTTACTGAAGAATTGGACTGCGCTATATCTGACGCAGGAAAGTTTGCCCCAACAGCCGTAATCCACAGGTTTGTTGCCTGGGGAATAGTATTTTGCTACGATAAAATGTCATCTACGGAATCTGAAAAATGAAAATAGGATTAAATGCACTTTTCCTTATACCTGGAGAGGTAGGCGGCAGTGAAACGTATCTGCGCCAAACTCTGCGTGCCGCCGCTGCCAAATTTAAAGAACATGAATTTATAGTTTTTTCCAACCGGGAAAATATAAGAATTCTGGCAATGGAATTAAGACCATTCAAAAATGTTTCGATTGTGGATATGCGCCTGCACGCAACATCACGTATCCGCCGCGTCATGTGCGAACAAACTGCATTGCCGCGTGCAGTCGAAGCAGCCTCTGTCGATGTTCTGTGGAATCCCAGCTTCTCATCACCTTATCGTGTAAAATGTCCGCAGGTCACAACAGTTTATGATATGCAGTACGTTCACTTCCCGGAGGATTTTTCCCCATTTGAACGCTTTTGCATTCGTTTCGGCACTCATAGTTCTCTTGCACGTGCTACCCTGATACTTACTATTTCCGAGTTTTCACGCCGTGAAATCGCTCAGCATGCAAGAGTGCAGTTCTCAAAAATACGTGTGACACCCCTCGCAGCCGACGAATCTTTTTCAAAACGCCTTCCCGGAGAGTTCATTGCCGAACGTATAATCTCTCTGACGCGTTCTGCAGATCCATATATTTTGGTTGTTTCCAACACTTATCCTCATAAGAATGTTGAAGCTTCCATAAATGCTTTCGGAGAACTTGCGGCATCAATCCCGCACAAACTCGTCATCGTCGGCAAGCCTCGACGCGGTGAACCGGCAGTGAAAAATGCTTTGAACAGCTAGCCCAAAGATGTCTCAAGCAGAGTAATCCGTCTTTATGAAGTTGCAAAACCTGATCTTGTGGCGCTGTATCAGGGCTGTGCTCTTTTTCTGTTTCCGTCACGTTATGAAGGCTTTGGGCTCCCGGTTCTGGAAGCCCTTCATGCCGGTGCTCCCGTTATCACTACACGAGAAGCATCTATTCCCGAGGTAGGTGGCAACGCTGTGAATTATGTGCCTGTCGATGAACCTGAAACACTCGTGGAAACAATACGCAATGTTCTCTCTCCCCACTACGAAAAGATCTCCTTCCCTCCACCGGAATTTTCCTGGGAACAAACAGCTCAGGCTACTATTGATGCTCTGGAAGAAGCCGTTGTAGCTTTATCGACAGACAGCGATGAAATAACGACATCACAGACATAAAACAAAATCTTGACCTTGTAACAACGAATCACGTAGACTCATACTCTCCAATGTTTTAATTTCAATTGGAGGCAGCAAGTGCTTTATACACGAGTTTAATAAATAGGATTACACATGAAACAATTGAGAGTGGCAATTTTGGGTCAGGGACGAAGCGGGTTCGGAATACACTACAACCAGCTGCGAAAAGATGTGGAAAGGTACAAAGTCGTAGCCGTAGCAGACTTGATTCCGGAACGATGCCGTGAAGCTGCCGAAGAGTCTGGTGCAAAAGTGTATTCAGACTATAAAGACCTTATAACAGAATGTCATCGAGATATAGACTTGCTGGTAAATGCCCTTCCGAGCAACCTGCATGTACCGGTTACCATTGAAGCGTTTAAATATGGAATGAATGTGGTGTGCGAGAAACCACTGGCACGACGTGTATCTGATTTTGACGATATGGTAAAAGCAGGAGTAGATGTGGGAAAGACTCTCCTTCCATTCCAGAATTCCAGATTTCAGCCGGCATTTCAGAAAATCCTCGATGTACTGTCATCTGGGGTGCTTGGTGAGCTCGTTCATGCAAGGATCAGTTTCAGCGGTTTCGCAAGGCGATGGGACTGGCAGTGCCTTCGCAAACTCGATGGCGGCAATCTGCTTAACACAGGACCGCATCCTGTAGATCAAGCAGTTGTCTTATTCGGCAAGAAGAAATCGAATGTTTTTGCTCGCCTCGTTTCTAAGAATCCGTATGGAGATGCTGAAAACTTTGCCACCGTAACCCTGTGGGCACCCGAGTCTCCCACTGTTGAGGTTGTAGTCAGCTCCTTCATGGCTTATCCACAGGGTGAAATGTACAATCTGTCGTGCACAACCGGCGGTCTGTCAGGAAGTCTCACAGAGTTGAAGTGGCGCTATTTTATTCCCGATCTTGCTCCTGAGCATTCAAGAAGCGAAGGCTGGTCGGATAATCGCCAATACTGCAATGAAAAACTCACATGGGTAGAAGAATCATGGAAAATCGGTGACGATCAACCCGTTTTCGATATCATTTGTGCGCGCTTTTATGACGATGCATACGGTATTCTCGTCGAAGGCAAAGAGCGTCTGATTACTTTGGAACAGGTTCGTAGTCAAATCGAAGTCATGGAAGAAGCTCATCGACAGAACCCGGATCTCATCTAACCGGTTTAAAAACATACATCTCTTGTGACCAACTGAAATAATGTTTATCGAAACCTGCTGACGCATTTTCAGTTTCTGTCTGTCAGCTGCTCTATTTTCGTCCAAGACTTCTGGAGAATTTCTTTGCAAAAGTCTTTCTCCGGTGTTACTATTCCCGAACATTTCTGTTATGACCGCACGCAGGATGCGTACGGCTGAAACCTACATACACAAGCAAACAGATGAACGCTAATTACTGGAACGATCAAAACTCACCCGTCATGCCCATAAGCGCGCCTGATTTCATGCCGCTTAATCACCTGCAGCAACTTCAATTATACCGGCTGCAGCAACTAGTCAAGTTCACGTATGAACGTGTTGAATTATTTCGTGATCGCTGTAAAGAATCAGGCGTAAAACCGGAGCATATCAAAAAACTCGAAGATATATCTCTACTGCCTACATTTACAAAAACAGACTTGCGGAACACATATCCATTTGGACTATTTGCCACGCCCATGAGTGAAATTGTCAGATTTCATGCATCATCAGGCACAACAGGAAAACCGATCGTTGTAGCATATACACAGAATGATTTGCGTCTCTGGAGCGAATGTATTCAACGTGCACTGGCAGCCTGCGGCTTGAGCAGCGGGGATATAATACAAAACGCTTACGGATATGGATTATTCACCGGAGGTCTGGGATTGCACCAGGGAGCAACTGACCTTGGCTTGACAGTAGTTCCTGTTTCGGGAGGTAACACAGAGCGGCAAATAATGTTGATGCGCGATTTTGGAACAACAGCAATAAGCTGTACTCCAAGCTATTTCCTTCACCTTATAGAAGCGGCAAAAGCTCAAAACGTTGACTTGCGTGAATTACCACTGCGTGCCGGAATATTCGGAGCTGAGCCCTGGACTGACGAAATGCGCCGGCATATCGAAATGGAGTCGGATATAGAAGCCTTTGATATTTATGGTTTAACTGAAATCTGCGGACCCGGAGTTGGTATAGAATGTTGCAAACACGAGGGTTTGCACATTTTTGAGGACCATTTTTATCCGGAGATTTTAGATCCCGATACTCTTGAGCCGCTACCTGACGGCGAAGAAGGAGAACTTGTTTTTACAACACTGACAAAGCAGGCAATGCCCATGATTCGCTACCGGACGAGAGATTTATCCGTAATCCTCCCCGAGCCATGCAGTTGCGGCAGACATATTCGCCGGATACAACGAATTCATGCCCGTACAGACGATATGCTTATAATACGCGGCATTAATGTGTTCCCTTCACAAATTGAAGCCAGCCTGCTCTCTGTGAGCGGAGCAATGCCGCATTATGCAATAATCGTATCACGTGAAAATAATCTGGACAAACTGGAGGTACAGGTTGAATTTCCACGTGAAAAGTTCAGCGACAAAATCAGCGAAATTGAAAAGCTGCGTGGACAAATCGGTGATGCAATTCAACGTACAATAAACCTTGCTGTTACAGTAACATTAGCCGAGCCGAACTCTCTGCCCCGCAGTGAGGGAAAAGCCAGGCGAGTTACTGATTTACGCAACAAATAACAGTATTTAAACCAGCACATTTTTTCAACCACCAAATAAGGAGCGTCAATGAAAATTCAGCAACTTGCCATATTTCTGCAAAACAAGCCCGGGCATTTAAGCGGCATCTGTAAAACACTTGCAGATAATGATATTAATATAGTAACGCTGTCTTTGGCAGACACCCAGCAGTTCGGCATATTACGCGTGATAGTTAAAGAATGGGAGCTTGCAGCCCAAAAACTTGAAGAGGCAGGATATCTTGTACAACTCAGGGAGGTTGTTGCCGTAGAAGTAGATGACGAACCCGGAGGAATGCATAAAATAGTAGAAATAATAGGAGCAGCAAATGTAAACATCGAATATGTTTATGCTTTTACCTTCCATAAGAGCAGTCGGGCAGTTCTTGTTTTTCGCTTTGATGACCCTGATAAAGCTGCTGATGCGCTGAGAGAGGCAAATATTAACGTCCTGGCTGAAATAGAGCTGTTTGGTTAGTTGCGGATGAGATTTTGAGGATGAATAAAAAACCGCTTATTGAAAACGTCTTTTGGCAGAGAGAAGAAGAGTGCATGCCAAAAGATCAGTTACGGGCTTTGCAACTGCAAAAATTAAGAGCACTTGTAGCCAGAGTATACGCAAGTGTGCCAGCTTACACCAGAGCATTTGATGTGGCTGGAGTAAAACCTGAAAACATTAAATCTCTTGACGATATCAGAAAACTGCCATTCACCACCAAATCGGATTTGCGCGAAAATTACCCCCTCGGCTATCTTGCAATACCACGCCGTGAAGTCGTACGCTTCCACGGCTCATCGGGTTCAACAGGAAAACCAACATTTGTGGCTTACTCCAAGTCCGACATGGATAATTGGGCAAATCTCTGCGCCAGATTTTTATATTCAGGCGGGTTACGTCCCGGCATGACAGCCCAGGTTTCCTTCGGGTACGGACTTTTTACAGGCGGATTCGGTCTGCACCAGGGAATAGAACGTATAGGAGCGGCAGTACTTCCGGCATCAAGCGGTAATACTGCCCGCCAGCTCATGCTCCTGCAGGACCTGCGGGCTGATTATCTGATTTGCACCCCTTCATATGCCTTGCATCTGGCTGATGGCATACAGTCAGGAATAATCGATAGAAGTTCATTAAACCTCAAGGGAATGTTTTTAGGCTCAGAACCCTGGACAGAAAACATGCGAACACGAATGGAGGAAGGTCTCGGTATTTATATAGAAAACAATTATGGTCTGAGTGAAATAATGGGACCGGGAGTATCTGGAGAATGCGCATTTCGTAACGGAATGCACATTGCCGAAGACCATTTTATAGTTGAGTGCATCAATCCTGAAACACTTGAACCTGTTGCTGAAGGCGAGACGGGTGAACTGGTGTTTACAACTCTAAACAAAGAGGCATTCCCTCTGATCCGTTATAGGACTCGCGATATATCACGGTTGAAATATTCGCACTGCCCCTGCGGTAGAACATCTGTTCGTATGTCACGGATTACCGGAAGGACAGACGATATGCTGATTATCAGGGGAGTCAACGTATACCCTTCTCAAATCGAGTCTGCCCTTTTGGCAATTCCAGAAGCCTCACCACATTACATGATAGAGGTATCGCGCCCGAAACACATGGATGAAGTCACCGTACACATTGAGTTAAAACCCAACAGCATGGTAGACTCCATATCTGAGCTTAATGTTATCAGAGACCGTATTTGTGCCGGTATAGCCAATATTACCGGACTCCGGATGAAAATCCATCTCGAACCGCCAAATACTCTGGAGCGGTTTGAAGGCAAATCCAGAAGGGTTAAGGATGTGCGCACCCTCAAAGACTAAAGCCAATCATAATAATTCTAATTTAAAATAAGCCATAACGCTAATTTGTCAGTTGCAAAAAACTGGAATTTATAGCACAATGCAACTCAACTGATGGACAATTAATATACATATAAGCAGACCGGGGTCGAATATTTATGAGCATGAGCGAATCTTTAACAAAAAAAATTAAGGCTAACAAGGCACAGACTCTTAAAATTGACATAAGATCTTTCGGATTCGACCCTGCACACTCTTCCAGGGAGCTTAAAACCAGGGGCATAGCCGATACAGAAGTTATAGACTACAAATTCATGTTCGAGACTTCCTATGACGCAATGCTGCTAACGGACAAAAATGGCGTTATTGTTTCGTGCAATAAGCGGGCAGTATCCTTTTTCGGATATGATGACCTCGAAACACTGGAAGGCCTCACACTTCACGCGCTCATTGCAGGGACAACGGATGCTTTCATTGCCGAAATCGTAAAGACAATGCAAGAGGGTCGCTACACACGCATTCAGGCGTTTGCTTCCAAACGGGATGAAACGTTCGTTGCCGTAGAAATAATAGCTCGCGGCACAAAAGAAGGGAATTCTGACTATCTGTGCTTGCTGATTCGTGACGTACATGACAGCAGAAAAGCAGAACAAACTCTCCTTTCGGCGTTTCATGCGATGGATAACACTGATTCAGGCATCGGCATAACTGACTTGGAAGGCTGGATTGTTTATGCGAACCGAAAAATGCTGTCAATGCTCGGTGAGGGTGACGAAAGCAAGGTGATAGGTCAGAACCTTATATTGTGGTTCGAAGAAGAAGAAGTAATACAACCAATGCTGAATGCTATCAACAGTGGCAGAAAGTGGAACAGCGAAAAAAAAGTTGATCACGAAGACGGAACAAGATACCTTCAGATTTCGGCAGTGCCTGACATCAATGAGGACGAACATATCCTCGGAATGGTTTTCTCAATTGTAGATATTACAGATAGAAGACGTGCTGAAAAAGCAGAAATAAAGCTCGAAAGAGAGATGCTGAAGATAGAGACGCTATCGGAGGCGTGTCATGCAATCGGTCAGCCTGCAACAGTACTCCTGACAGGTTTGGAGATGCTGCATGATTCACCGGAAATGGATCCTGAGTCCAGCCGAGAAATAAGCGATATGTGCTATAAGGCTGTATTGGAACTCAGAGAGAGACTCAAAACAATGAACGACGCCAGGCTTTCCGTAGGAACACCAGGACACAATGAAAGCTAGAAATGAAATATAACAATATTCCAGAATCAGAATCAAAAACACTGCTTCATTCCATTGGAATTTTGCTGCAGCAGGCGGCGATGTATGGAGTAAGGCACAACGTTGCATCATTGGCAATGGCTGACGCTTACGACAAACTTGAAGGCACAATTCATAAATATGGTGCGATAGAAATATCACGGGCGGGAGAGGAACTTCTTGTAAACAAGGAGGCTGTACCAGCTCTTGAAGACACCGCTGCGCACAACATATCAAACAGGACCGAGCTGCACAATATATACGGATTTTTATTTACAAAAAACACGACCGAAGAAGATTTCAAAACATTTATAAACTTGCTCCTTTCCAGAGCAAGCGTTCTCGCCAAAACAGGCGGATTTAAAGCAGCCCTCGAAGAAGCGAAGATAAAAAGCATCGGTCTTCTTGATTCAGAATACAGGCTGACAAATGCCTCCGATGAAACAGAACGAAGCATCCCGGCAGCCGGTACCACTGGCGCATTCTCACTGGATACTGAAAGTATAAGGGGAATTTCCGTCGGTACAGATTTATCAGCCGGAGCCACAGATGTCAGCAATCTTGATGACTATTTGATGACAGCAAAACTCAAAGCGAAGCGTAAAGAGAATACGCGTAAAATGGCAAGTATGCTTAGAGCCACGGCAGCACTCCTTGAGAATGAGAATCAATTACCGGCAGGTATCGGTGAAAAACAAATACTTTTATCTATCGAGAGAATCCTCAAAATGGTTGAAGTTACATCACAGGAAACTAAAAATCATATAAGTTTGCTGGCGAGAAAAGTGGAAGCCGACAGACAAACTATTGCTTCTGTAGAATCTGCAGCCCGCAACCGTGGCATAGGATTTAATCTGACACGTGCTGAACTTCTTGAACAGTACGCCGAAATAAACCAGGAAACGCTTCAACCCATGACAGCGGCAATTGGTGCTCTTGAAATGTTGCAGCCGGAAAAGTGCGAAAACTTGAGTGCGTCGCAGGAAGAACTCCTTAAACTCGCTTTCGAAAGCATTCAACGCGTTAATCAGCTTCTGAAATATATGAACAAGATTTCAGGACTTCCTGAATCCCTGACACCCGATGCTGATGTCATAAAAGATTCTTATCACAGCTGATGCTTCAGTACAGCCCCTTAACTCTGCCAGTTGATACATCAACGTCTATCCTGCGATAGGCAGGATCAGAGCCCGTGCCAGGCATAAGCTTTATATCTCCTGCCACAGGGACTACAAAACCGGCACCGGAATATGTAAGAAAATCTGTAATAGGCAAAGTCCAGCCCCGGGGTCTGCCCTTGAGTTCCGGATCATGAGAAAGCGAATACTGTGTTTTAGCCATACAGATCGGCATCGTTGATGTGGCAGGGTCCGACTCTGCCACCCGTAGCTTGTATGCGGCTTCATCAGAGTATTCCACACCGTCAGCACCATAAACATCCTTTGCAATCTTTTCTATACGATCGCTGAGCGGTTCTTCAAGAGAATATAAATACTTGAACGAAGAAGGCATCGAAGATGTTTTAACGACGGCTTCAGCCAGTTCGATTGCACCTTCCCCGCCCTTAAGCCAATGTTCTGATATAGCAAAGAGCGCACCGCTTTCTTCGGCTACACGACGAACTACAGCATGCTCTGCCGGTGTATCTGTGTAAAATGAATTTACACACACAACCGGCACAACCCCCGAGTTGTGCACGTTCTCTATATGTGCACGAAGATTATCACATCCGGATTCAACAAGTTTGATATTTTCACGCGTGTAAGCCTCATCAAGTTTTGAACCCGGTTTTACCGGAGGACCGCCCCCGTGAAGTTTGAGAGCCCGGATTGTTGCAACTACTACTGCAGCGTCAGGTTTCATATTTGCAGCCCTGCACTTAACGTTGCAGAACTTCTCAAAACCGATGTCAGCTCCGAAACCGCTTTCAGTAACAAGAAAATCTCCAACTAACTCCCCTACCCGATCGGCTATTACAGAACTTTGCCCGACTGCAATGTTGGCAAACGGACCTGCGTGCACAAGCACAGCCTGCCCTTCCAATGTCTGCATAAGAGTTGGATTTAATGCTCGCAGCATCCATGCAGTCATTGCCCCGTCAACTTCCAGATCGCTCGTTGTAACAGGTTTCCCTGAACGCGTCCATGCCACAACTATTTTTGACATGCGGTTGCGTAAATCTGAAAGGTTGCGCGACATGGCAAGAACTGCCATGACTTCGCTTGCTACAGCAATATAAAAGCCTGACGACATTTCCAGCCCGTCGAGTCTGCCACCCTTGCCGATAGTTATATTGCGGAGTGCCTGAGCGCAAAAATCAAGCGCCCATCTCATATTCACACGTTCCGGATCAATATCAAGTCGCTCAAGATTTCTCTTCGCAAGCTGGTCATCATCATAATTGTTCTCATGTTGCATACGGGCTGTAAGAGCCGTCATGCAAAGATTATTCGCGTTGGAAACTGCATCTATATCACCGGTTAAACCTAACGAAAGCGGCGACAGCGGAAGGCACTGCGCAAGACCACCTCCTGAGGCTGAACCCTTTATATTAAAGGTCGGTCCACCGCTCGGTTGCCGTATCGTACCGACGGGGTTATAGCCCAGCTTTCCAAGTCCCTGCAAAAGCCCCATCGTTGTCGTTGTTTTTCCCTCACCAAGAGGTGTGGGTGTAATAGCTGTAACATCAATATATTTAGCACGTTTTGCTGTTGGAGCGTCCATTCGCTCTATTATCGATGCAGCATCAATTTTTCCATAAAAGGTATCATACTCGGCTAGTTCATCTTTTTTAATACCAAGTTCTGAAGCAAGGTCAGAAATAGGTTTAAGATATTCTTCTCCAAGTTCTGCAATCTGCCAATCAGGCATAGTTGTAGGATCAAGCCGGGCTCTAGTCATTTTTTTCATTTTCTATCTCAACAATGGTAACATTATTTATACTCAATCTTGTACGGTGACCGCTACCGGGAGTTTCTACCTCTATATCTTTTGTTACCCACCGATTATCAATTTTCTTAATCGAACGCACCCACATTTTCCGGACTTCTTTTCCCTTTCCGTTGATTTGTGAAGCCTGGATTACAACACGTTGTCCACGATCTACCCACAATCTTGCTTTAGAACACCCCGTTATGGGAGAAGGTGGTTCTACTTCAAGAATATCACAATTTCTGCCCTTGATTTTATCTGATCCGACTATTTTCGGATTTTTCCACCAGATGTAATCAAGTGCTATATCCAGCCATGTTAAATCTGTTCCCATGATGCGCGATGATAGTACCGGAGATTCCATGGGAGTCATTTCTGTGCCCAGGAATCTCGAAAGCAGCAGAGAGCCATCCTTATGCCTTACTGCATGGATTGTTTCTATAAGTTCATTATCTGTTGTAAGAATTTCGTAACGTGCCATCGGCTGAACCGCACCCCAGTTTAAAAAAACTGTGAAATTGAATTTTTTAAGTTCTGTTCCATACATTTTGCGCATCGTCATTGTGCCGCTCATTTCCAATGGTTCAAGCGGCATCCTTGAAACGCATTCTGCAAGAAGCAGCTCTGCGGAGAGCGGCATTTCCACTCTATCAGCATCAACATCAAAGAAATCTTTTGCCATATACTGCTGAACAAGAGCAGAACCCTGATTTGTAGGGGACACATCAATCAGAGGCTCCGGCGGTAGGATACTCACGTCATCTGCAAACACCGTAAATACTGATAAAAGAAGTATTGCAAAACCTGGTTTTTTAAAGCTCATTTACTATTTCAAGATTTTATATTCTTACTTGCATTTTCATGATAACGCACTATCCGTTCATCAGTCTTGTCCGGACTTCTGCCCAGATTTCATCAGCCAATTCAAATTGTTGTTTCTGACCATCAACAACTTTTATGCGCTCTGTTTCACGACTCGCCATTTCACGATACCCCGCGTAAAGACGTTGATGAAACTCTATTGGCTCCCGCTCCATGCGGTCTCCGGTCCCGCATTCTCTTGAGAAGACTCTTGAAAGCCCCAGCTCCACCGGTATGTCAATCAGGAATGTTAAATCAGGTTTTACAGAACCTGTTGCAAAATCATTCAGCTTTCGCAGAGTCTCGACATCGAAGCCACGCCCATACCCCTGATATGCAAGCGTTGGGTCGGTAAACCTGTCGAGCACTATCCAGGCTCCACGTTCCAATGCAGGCTTTAAAATATATTGGCAGAGCTGTGCCCTGCTGGCACAAAAAAGAAGAGCTTCCGCTGCCGGGGAAATAGGTTCACCAGATTTATCATTCTGAAGTATATCACGAATAATTTCACCGGTCGGTGTACCGCCCGGTTCCCTTGTTGTGAGAACTTCAAAACCTGCTTCTCTAAGCTTTTGAGCCAGCATGGAAGTCTGTATGCTTTTGCCTCCACCCTCGACACCTTCAAATGTTATCAGCCTGCCCCTCATTTAATTTCTTCTCCAGTTGGTGTTTTCAACCTTCAGATATTATCTCTTGTATGACTTCAGCTGCCATTTTCGGATTTGCTTTTCCTCTGCTCAGCTTCATGACCTGACCAACAAGAAACTGTAGTGCCGCCTTTTTCCCTCCTTTAAAATCCTCAACAACTTTTGGATTTTTCTCGACAGCTTCCCGTGCGAACCCCTCTATTGCACTCGCGTCGCTGACCTGAAGCAAACCCCGCTCCTTCACGATTACCGCAGGGTCCCCGCCCTTCTCAAAAAGCTCAGCAATGAGTTCTTTGGCAACGGGCATGTTGATTACTTTATCATCTACAAGCTTTAATAACGATGCGAATGCGGCAGATGAGAGAGGCGTATCACTAATCTCAAGCTCAGTCTGACCTAGCAAACGCAACACATCAGTCATTATCCAGTTTGATGCATTTTTCGGCTGAGCCCCGCATTCTACTGCTTCTTCAAAAAAGTTCGCAACAGGCAACTGTGCACACAATACTTCGGCATCATATTCCGGCAAGCCATAATCTGTTGTAAAACGCACACGTTTATGCTCCGGCAATTCAGGGAGCTCTTTTCGCCATCCATCTAAAAGGTCGTCTGTAAAAACAACAGGAGGAAGATCAGGCTCCGGAAAATACCTGTAGTCCTGAGCGTCTTCTTTCGTACGCATTGAAATCGTTTCGCCCAAATCCAAATCCCAACGCCTGGTCTCCTGCACCACCCTGCCGCCGGTTGATAAAGCAGCCTTTTGTCTTTCTATCTCAAACGTCAGCGCATCCTGAATATGGCGGAATGAGTTCATGTTCTTCAATTCCACCTTGGTACCCAGCTCAGTCGTATTTTCCGGACGTATGCTGATGTTGACATCACTCCTCATATTGCCTTCCTCGAGGTTGCAATCGCTCACATCAGCATAAACAAGTATTTGCCGTAAAGCTCTCATATAGGCAATAGCTTCCTGAACGGAATTTATTTCCGGTTCTGATACTATTTCCATCAGTGCCATACCTGAGCGATTGAAATCAACTCCGCTGCTCCTGGCGTGATGAACGCTTTTTGCTACGTCCTCCTCCAGATGTATCCGGTTTAAATTTATCCGTTTAGAACCTCCGGGCACTTGAATTTCGACACCCCCGCCTCTGCAAAGCGGCATATCCAATTGGGAGATCTGGTAGTTTTTTGCCGCATCCGGATAAAAATAATTTTTCCTGTCAAATTTGCTGTACCTGCTGATTTCGCACCCAAGCATCAAACCTGCAATAACAGTAAGTTTTACGGCTTCACGGTTCATTGCAGGCAGTGCACCGGGATATCCGAGACATATCGGGCAGACGAGCGTATTTGGCTCAGCGGCAAATGTATTTGCACAACCGCAAAACATTTTAGACTTTGTCTTGAGTTGCACGTGTGTCTCAAGCCCTATGGTAACAATGTATTTCACAGTCCCAACTCCTTTTCACAAGCATCGGCAGCCCGCAACAAAGTCACTTCTCCAAAAGATGGGCCAATTATCTGCATCCCCACAGGCAAACCCTCAGAGGACTTGCCGCACGGAATGGAAATACCACAAATTCCAGCCATGTTGACAGGTGCCAAAAACATATCATTCAATGTAGCTTTAAGTGGATCATTCTGCGTTTCTCCAAACTTATGCGCCACACCGGCTGTCACCGGTGTCATGAGAACGTCAAATTTCTTGAAAGCTTCATTAAAATCCTGCTTTACAAGCGTACGTACTTTCAACGCACGGACATAATACTCCTCATAGCGTCCGCTACTCAAAACAAACGTTCCAAAAATAATCCTGCGTTTCACATCAGGGCCAAGACCTTCGGTACGTGAAGTAAAATACATATCATTGAGATCTCCCCTATCATCTGTAACAGACCTCTTCCCGTATCTCACACCATCGAGTCTTGCAAGATTTGACGAGGCCTCGGCTGTTGAGCAGATGTAATATGCCGATATGGCATACTCAGTGTGTGGAAGGCTCATTTCCTCTACATGAGCACCGGCTTTGGCAAATTTATCTATTGCAGCCCGGACAGAGTCAAGAACTTCGCTATCAACCCCATCAACAAAATATTCCCGGGGTACACCGATACGCAATCCCTCAAGTGATGAGCCTGCAAGCATTTCTCTATAGTCGGGAACGGGAACGTTATGAGTAGTTTGGTCACGCTGATCACAACCTGCAATGGCTGACAGCAAAATTGCCGCATCCTCAACAGTTTTCGTCATCGTTCCAACCTGATCAAGTGATGAAGCGTAAGGTGCCACACCGTAGCGTGATACTCGTCCGTAAGAAGGTTTAAAACCAACACAGCCGCAGTAGGAGGCGGGTAACCGGATTGAGCCGCCCGAGTCAGTTGCGAGTGACGCAAGAGCCATTCCGCCGGCAACGGCAGCCGCTGAACCTCCGCTGGATCCACCAGGCACACGGTCTGGCGCAACGGGATTTTTTGTTAATTTAAAAGCGCTGTTTTCTGTTGTCGTTCCAATGGCAAGTTCATCCATATTCAGGCGTCCTGCAGGAAATGCACCTGCCGCCTTAATCTTGCTTATTACAGTAGCATCAAAAGGTGCAATGTAATTTTCAAGCATTTTTGAGGCACATGTACATGGCTGCCCCTCAACGTTGAAAAGATCTTTCAACGCTATGGGAATTCCCAACAAACAGCGCTCATCACCCTTGGCTCTCAGCGCATCTGCTTCAGACGCATCCTGCAATATCGTATCAGCGTCAAATGCCAGATAAGCACCAATATTCTCATCCTTTTCAGCAATAGCGTCCCTGACTGCATTAACAAGCTCAACAGAGGAAAAGTCTTTTTGGGCAAGACCATCCATGGCGGCAGACAAAGTCATCTCAGATATATCTAAAGACATCAGAATTACTCCACAATTTTAGGCACCTTAAATTCAGTACCGATCGTATCAGGTGCGTTGGAAAATACAATATCACGCTTCAGACTTGGCTCATTGACATCTTCCCGGAACACATTTTCGACAGGTTGAACGAAAATGGTCGGCTCTACATCACGCAGATCCAATTCGTTAATTTTTTGCACGTATTGAAGTAGCTTGTTCAACTCTTTTTCAAGCTTGGGCACTTCATCAGATGGTATAGTAAAATGTGTTAACTCACACATCTCGGCAACGTCAATGTATGCGTTATTTTCATTTGAGGTCATGTAAACTCCGATTTTTAAAAACTCAGGCGGTCATTATGCCATAAACAGGGACACCCGTCCAAGAAATTTAGAAAACAGCCGAAATTCTAAATCTGCCTGCAATAATCACATTCTGAACACCTTGCCTCACAATACTCTTTTTAATGTCAATTATATTTAAAACTCAACCACGAACCACACGAACTACACGAACAAGAGTGAGAAGACTACCCACTGCTTACGGTGAGGCACGTTTCTCCCGGCT
>JAAZFF010000293.1 GCA_012511845.1 Lentisphaerota bacterium | reverse complement strand
TGGACGGGTAGCACGTACATCCACCAGGGCACACTCGAAGCTATTTTCGACGAAGATATCGTACTGGACGGACGACAAATAACCGGTCTAGGCTCTTTCACCAAGGAGGGTCCGGGAGCTCTGACTTTACAGGATCTTGACTCACATCTAAACACTTTCACATGGCGTGGTGGCACAAGCCTTTCGCTGATTGACACAGTTCTCGACACAAAGGATTCATTCACAATCAGGCAGGACGGGTCTGAGCTCTTGATTTCCAACTCTTATTTAAAATTCGGCAACAACGCCGGGTCACTGTTCCAGACTGCATCGGGTGTAAGTGATTCCGAAACGATTGTTTCGGCAGGTTCATGGCTTGATGCTGGCGGGAAGGGAGGTCTCCGCATCGGACAGGGCGGCGGAAGCAACAACCGCCTCGTCATTGATGGCGGCGGCGTAACCGGCGGCACTGTTGTGACAAACATGATGCCGCAAGATGCCAAGGGTCTTGCCCTGGGAACAGGCACAGGATCATCGGGGAACATTCTCCAGCTCATCAACGGAGGGCAAATCTGGGATGAAGCAACAGTAAACAACGCCGGCAACAATTTCGGTGTCGGGACGGGCGCCAACAGCAACTTGATGGAAGTTGTGGGAGGAGCGGGCTTCGTCACAACGCTCAGAAAGGGAATGGGCAACACTATCGGCAGCGCCTCCACAGGCAATGTCGTGCGGGTTGACGCCAAAGGAGTCCCCGGGTCGGCAGTCTGGCTTATTCCTGCAAACAACGCAATCGCAGTAGGCACATCCGGCGGGTTCAACAATGAGCTGCAATTTCTTGGTGGAGCCAAAGTCACAGGAGCCGGTCTCGTTTGCGGAGATGCCTCCAACAGCAACCGTGTTATGGCAGCCGGTAGCGGCACCGAGTGGAAGGGCAACGGAGGAGGCGCTGAGTTTTCAATCGGACTCAAGGATGCGGAGGGCAATGTTGTTGAAATTTCCGATGGTGCATATCTATGGAATTTCACCACCTGGCAGGGATGCATCGGGGGTCGCAGCCCGAACATGGGAAACTATCCCGGTACCACCTCGCGTGGCAACAAGCTTATCATTAGAGATGGAGGGCGCTTCCTGACGAGCAACATCACGCACGTGGGCCATCAGGCAGGTGAAGGTGCCACTTCTATAAACAACGAAGTCGTTATCACAGGTACCGATGCGTTATGGACATCTAGTAACGATATCAACCTGGGCGCATCAAGCAGCGGCAGCAAAGCGATCGGTAACCGGATCATCGTCGAGAACGAAGGTCGCCTTACAAGCAGCCGGAGAATAGAAGTAGGAAGACTCTCCTCCACCGAAGGAACAGCCGCTGACGAAAATGGTCTTATTGTCCGCAACGGCGGCACGGTGAGAATTCCCTATTACACCTACTTCAACATCCCATACGGAGTGGACATAGGCTCAACGGTAACGAATGATGAAGTGGTGGTTACCGCCGAAAACAACTACTGCCTCGTTACAGACAACGGCGTTCTGGACGTCCCGGTATTGAAAATCCTCTCAGATGGAGGCAACAATATCCGCTTCGAAAATGGAGGCGTATGGCAACTGTCAGGACGCAGAGATCCCAGCATTATATCAAGAGAATATGGCGACATATCGATGAACAACGGCATAGTGGCATTTGCAGAAAGCTCTTCTTTTGAGGTTCGCGACAATTGGCGCGGTGGAGACTGGGAAAAGGTACACTTCACCGGAAATAACGGGTTGCGCCTAAACGATATCTCCCTGTCCTCATCAGGTATCAACAGCTATCTCTTCGAACCGGACATCTCCCCCACAAACTGGGCATTCCTGCAGATGGTCAACGGCACGACGGTCTACCGCAGCAGTCCATCAGATGACGGGGCTCTCATAATCGGAGAAAACCCCGGCAGCAGTGCGGAAATGCTTTGCTCCAACACCACAGCAAGCGTTGAACTTCCATTCGTTCTGAATGGAGATCTGACTATTTACAACAGCACGCTGACACTGCAGGATGATGTGGAAATAGGCGGAAATATCATGGTGGATCTCGACTTGATTGCCGAGGGCAATACTGCTCTTGATATAAAAGGAGATCTGACTGTGAAACCCCCAGCAACAATAAGATTTAGCGGTGAACCGGTAGAAGGTACTGTTATAATGACATTTGACGGTGATGTAAACGGAAGATTCGCTACTTCCGGTCTGCCGAATTCTTATTCGCTGAAATATGATTACAACGAGGGAACCATATCAATAATCAACTCCCTAACCATGTTTTTGGTCCGATAACAGAATAGGTTTGATACTAATTGCTCGAATCCTCTCAGGG
>JAAZFF010000292.1 GCA_012511845.1 Lentisphaerota bacterium | reverse complement strand
GTGCTGGAGGGCGAATGTCATCATGAGCCGCTTCGCATCGCATGCGGTTCGCGGGGACGCTCACCCTCCATGATGTAAAGAAGGCATAATCGTTCTCGTTCTCGTACTCGTACACGATTTCATCGCAGTTTTCCATTTTTCTCGTGTACGGAATAACGTGTACCGCTCCGCTGTGGACGGGTACGATCTCACTTTTATAGATATTCCACCTCAGCAAACGGGGTGCCTTTTTCTATTATTTCTCCATGGTTTACGAGGAATCGGATTACCTTGCATGGTTTTTCCACTTTTATCTGGTTGAAAAGCTTCATCGCTTCAATAATACAAATAGGTTCCCCACCCTTCAGCGTTCCACCTTCTTCAACAAAATTCGGGCTATCAAGTCCGCCGGTCCTGTAGAAAGTACCGGTAAGCGGTGCGTCCACAGTGGGAAGCTTCGGTACCTGAGAGCTTTCATCTTGTGAATCTTCTGCAGGAGCGGCAGCTTCTTCCATAGTTGAAGCTGAATCAGGAAAAGCATTCTCAGCCAAAGGTGTAGCCTGCGCAGGAGATGCGGCACCATCACCTTTTAACGTAAAGGCAACATCGCTGCGCCGTATGGTCAGCTCGGAAATACCGAGCTGTTTAACTGATGTCATCAATCCTTCAAGTGCCACATAATCTGATGGAGCCATGATAGGACGTGCCACAACCGGCTCGTTCACTGCTTTTTTCTTCTGCATTTCTTCATCTGCAGGTATCGGCGATCTTTCACTTGGCGGCATTGCACGCCATTTAAAATACGCAAGTGCCGGTTCCGGGAAAAGGCAAAAAGAAAGAATATCCTCCTCACTGTTGATGAGGGAAGGCTCAACTTTATCTACAGCCCCGGGCAAACCCGGTCTAAGCAAGTCCGCCGGTCTTTTCGTAATGGGCTTGTCGTCTCCGAGAATCTTTTTTTGAATTTTCTTGTCGATAGTTGCAGGCGAACTTCCATAAAGTCCCTTTACGTAGTCACGTGTTTCCTGGGTAACCATCTCATAACGTTTTCCGGAGAGCACATTAAGCACTGCCTGAACGCCTACTATCTGGCTTGTCGGCGTAACGAGAGGCGGATACCCCATATCAGCTCTTACCTGCGGCAGCTCCTTCAGAACTTCAGGCAGCCGGTCAAGGGCACCCTGCTGCTCAAGTTGTGAACGTAAATTTGAAATCATGCCCCCTGGAATCTTGTGTTCCAGAATATCCGGATCTATTATCTGCTGTGACGCCTGCCCGGGCTCGCGCAACGGTGCAAGGTTCATGAAATGCGTATTAATCTTCTTGATTGCGTCTGTATCGAGCCCAGTTGCATGTTCTGTTTCCGCAAATATTGAAATCATGGTTTCCACGGGCGGCTGTGAAGAAAATCCTGCTACAGCTGATACGGCACAATCGATTGCGCCTGCGCCGGCATTTACGGCTTCCAGATACGTTGCCACTCCCATACCGCTTGTAGCATGTGTATGGACTTGTATCGGCACGTTTACTTCCTTTACCAGAGCTGATACAAGATCTCGGGCTGCTACAGGTGAAAGTATGCCTGCCATATCCTTGATACAGAGCGAATCGATACCCATCTGCTCCTGCTCTTTTGCAATCCGCACATACTCTTCCACTGTGTGCACAGGACTGATTGTGTAGCATATAGTCCCTTGCGCATGTGCCCCGTAGTGCTTGATATACTTGATAGACTGCTCCAGATTACGATTGTCATTGAGAGCATCAAAAGTACGGAAAATATCTATGCCATTCTTTACTGCGAGTGCAATAAAACGCTCAAGAACATCATCTGCATAATTGCGATAGCCAAGAATATTCTGTCCTCGAAGCAACATTTGCAACGGTGTTTTTTTTGCATGGGCTTTAATCAGGCGCAAACGATCCCACGGAGTTTCCCTCAGAAAACGCAAGCACACATCGAATGTTGCCCCACCCCAGCATTCAAGAGAATAGTAGCCCGCAGAGTCTACAACATCAATAATTTCCATTATATCCGAGGTGCGCATACGTGTAGCCCAGAGCGACTGGTGAGCATCACGCAATGTAGTATCAGTTATCCGCAAAGGAGTAGATTGTTGTACCCTGGTTGCTTCTTTCTTTTTTGTCATATTTTTAGATGTGACAGTTTTTTTTGTATTTTTACTTTTTGAAGTACTCATGTTTAGCTTCCTCAAATGGTTACATTCTATGAATTGGGACTATCTTTTTCCTGCATTTTTCCCGCTTCAAAACGACCGATAGATGTAAATTTCCTGTAACGGCTTTCAACCAGGCGTGCACCTCCCATTCCTGAAAATGCTGAGAGCTGCTCCGCAATAGCTGTCTTGACGTTTGCGATAGTTAAATCTACATCGCTATGAGCTCCTCCCAGCGGCTCCGGTATGATTCCGTCAATAACATGAAGTGCCGCCAGGTCTCTGGAAGTTATGCGCAGTGCTTTTGCGGCTTCAGGCGCCTTCGTTCCATCGCGCCACAGAATCGATGCACACCCTTCCGGAGAAATAACAGAATAGACAGCATATTCAAGCATGAGAATACGATCTCCCACACCTATGCCGATTGCTCCGCCACTCCCTCCCTCTCCCGTAATAATCGTAAGAATCGGAGTTTCTATTCGAGCCATCTCCATAAGGTTGCGCCCTATTGCCTCCGCCTGTCCGCGCGCTTCTGCCTCAACTCCCGGAAACGCCCCCGAAGTATCTACCAGCGTAACGATGGGTAATTTCCATTTTTCAGCCAATTTCATCAATCTGAGAGCTTTGCGATATCCTTCCGGATTCGCCATTCCGAAATTGAATTCGATATTCTCCTCGGTCGTCTCACCCTTCCGATGACCGATCAGCATAAATCGCTTATTGCCGATTCTGGCAAAACCTCCCACCAAAGCCTTGTCATCTCCAAATACACGATCTCCATGCAGCTCAATGAATTCATCACACATTTTATTGGCATACTGCATAATCGTGGGACGTCCGGGATGACGCGCCACCTGTACAGTATCC
>JAAZFF010000291.1 GCA_012511845.1 Lentisphaerota bacterium | reverse complement strand
ATGCTTCTTCTGCTTGTTCGTCCTGCATTTAGATGTTGGCAGCGTAATAGGCTGCAGCTTCATCATATTGGAGCATCTTATACTCACGTATAATTGAGTTCAGCTTCGGCAGTGCAGCGTCTGGAGAAGTACTTGCCTGTTTGATAAGCGCCTGCCAGCCCTGAGGAGCGGCGACTTGCATTTTCGCCACCTCGGAAGGACTCCATTGCTGCTCTATTTCACGACCACCTTCACTTACGCTTATTACCGCATACTTCCTGCTTGCCGGCAACCAGCGAAGCTTGCCCTTTATAACCGTCCCATTTACATGCTGTACCTGCGCCTGTACAGCACGAACCTGCTGCGCCAGCGCCGGCTGTATTGCGCCACAATACACAAATGTGACAATAGCAAAAATCATCCATTTATTAATCTTCATCGTATTAGCTCCTGTAAAATTAGAAATCGTCTGCCGTCCCTGCATTTGATATTATTTAGCACTTATTGTACTGCCAATTTCAGCCTCTGTCAAAGCGCTGCGCATTTCATTTATGTACCTGCCGGTTGGGAAAAGCTGAAGGTATTTCTGACAGTCCTCTTTTACGTCTTCATACACGGGCGTCCCATCAGAATACTCTTTCATCTCCAAAAGCAGACGAACCATTTTATAAAACGCATACTCAAGGGACGGCAACACCCCGGCATCCCTTTTATCGGCAGAAATGGTAAAGCGCTGATAGAACAGTGCTGCCTCTCCAATATACTGGTCTACTATATCGGGATTGTCAAATTTCTTCTCAACATCTATTTTCGTTTCAAGAATTTTTCCTTTTTTAATCGTGATCTCTGCCCTGTCCTGAGCTCCGGTCATGTGCTGTTCAATAGTTTGCAGCGATTTCAGAGCACGATTGAAAAGCTTGATTCTTTCATTACGATCCGGCTCTTCAAATGCTACCATTTTCGCCGCCTCCGAAAGAAGATCGTTCGCCTCGATCACGGCATATGACCTGGGATTCTCTTCTATGAAAGTTTCTATCGCAGTAAGAGCGTTGTTGTATTCTTTTTTCTGAATCATTATTTTAGCAAGCCCAATACGCGACGGAATAACTATTGAAGGCTCATTATTCGACATCTTCATCGCCAGATCAAAACCTTGGCGAGCGAGGTCATACTCCTTAGATTTCATCAGCTCTTCCGCTGCGAGAAACATCTGACTTGCAGAGTATTGACCTGAGTCTGTGAACATTCTTTTGAGAACCTCAACACCTTCCTGTCTGAAACCGAGCTCAATGAGAGTGCGTCCTCTTGTAAAGTAGGCTTTTCTGGCTTCGTCGGATTCAGGATATTCTTCACTAAGGCGCGAGAACATGGAATCTACTTTTTTAATATTGGGTTCCTGCTCATCAGGATCGTCTGTTTTTGTTGTAGAATAAAGTGTGCCCAGCTGCATGAGTACTGTTGGAACACCTGTTGCATCCGGGAATAAGTTTAGAAATTGTTCGTACGACTTGATGGACTGCTGCTTGAAGGATGCCAGTTTGTCAGCAGGCTGCGTTAGAGCTGAGAGTGTATACGAACGGTCAAACATGCATCCCTGCAATACATTGCTGTTAATCTCTTTTTCCCGGGCATTTTTCTCATACTTTTTACGTGTCTGCTCCGAAGAAAGCATATTGATTATTTTACCAAACTCATTTACAGATCTGATCAGCTTCTGGTTTGCATCGGCTACCCGCTTCATGGCCTCATCCAGCGTGATTACTCCGGAATCTTTTTCACCCTCTTCTTCCTCATCAGTTTCCTTTTCAGAATCTGATGCGTCTTCTAAATCATTTTCTTCTTTTTCTATGGGTGCACCACTTCGACGAATTTCGTTTACCAGGGCGTTTGCCGCACGTAGTTCATTGAGAGCAATATTGCGATTCATTCTTGTAAGCACATAAGACGCCGTCACGTATTCCTGACCCGGTTCTTCACGCTTTGAAAGGCTTTCCACATACTCCATGCGTACTTCTATTTCCTTCTCCACATTTCCGATTTTCGAGTAGCTGTCTGCAAGCCGGCGCATTGCCGGGAACAAGAGCTGCGATTTCTGATATCTGTCCTTCAAGGTAGTATAGCCCTGTATAGCACCTTCGAAATCGTCATCCTTAAATTTATTCTCCGAAAAGCTCATAAGCAACGGCGCTGCCAGAGGGTGTTCCGGGTAGAGATTAAAGAAAAGGGAGTAAGTAAATTCACGCATGGGGATATTGTTTCTTTCGCTGTATATCTCCGCGATGCGTCGCAACTCATCCCCTGCAACAGGCATGCCTTCGCTGCCTGACTTACTGAACCGCTCTGCGAGATGCCCGATAATCATTTCTGCCGTCAGGTCACAATATTGCTTGGCTTCAGCTTCCTTCTGACTATCCGCAAACTCGATATAAGATCGCGCTAACTCGCTCATCGCCATTATGGAGTCGGGGACCAATTCGGGAAATTGATTTAAAACAATGAGGTACGACTCTATCGCTCTCTCATACTGAACCTGATTGTAAAGCATCCGGGCATTCGCAAATTGTTTCATGGCTATATCGCGGCGCTGCTCGGCGGAAACATCTATCTTTATATCCTTGGCTCCGAATGTTGTTTTGAGAAGCTCCTGTATTTCTTCCGAGAACACCATAGCATCCGGTGCCCATGAAGTGTTTGAATATTGTGCGTAAACATTCGCAAATTCCTGTAGTGCTTTTACAAGCATCGCACCCGTGCTTTTCAGCTCTTCCGGCGTGATGTTTGCATCTTTAAGCTTCTCTTGCACCTCATCATACATCATTACGCCCATCAGGTAGCGCACTTCCGCTATGGGGCTCAGTCTAGACAGATCTTCACCTGTCTCCCGCCCCAATTCAACGAGCTGTGCCTCGATACTGCGTAATTGCGGCATGTAGTCGTTAATAAGTTTAGTTGCCCTGTCAACATCACCCTTTATAACTTCCACGTGTGCCATCAATACGAGAGAACGGGCAAACCATAAATCCTGTTCCCAAAGGAGAGATTCAATTCGCGTTTTGGCTTTGGCAAAAAGCGCATCGCGTTCCTTGCCGGGCTTCATTTCCTGCGCCAGTCTTACAGCAAGCTCTGCAGATTCAAAGGTTGACTGCCGCTTTGTAGCTTCATCCAGGTCTTTAATAGAAAGCAGATCATCGTAAGCCTTAAGAGCCTGTTCGTTCATTTCGAGAAATAAAAGCATCTGCGCATACTTGTAAAGCGAGGACAAGTAAAACTCCTTGATATCTGCCGGAGGTTCCCCCTTGTACTTATCGAAAAACTTGCTATAGATTCCCATAGCCTCGCTGTATTTGCCTCCGGCGTAATAGAAGTCAGCCAGTGTAAGAGTCATTGCCCAGACATCTGCTGATTCCTGATCCGGCTTTGCAGCTATTATAGCACGTGCATCATCAAACCTGCCCTGCTGCAATATCTGTTTAAGTTTTTCAACTTCTACCAGAGGTTTCAAGCTTGGAAACCTGACCTCAAAATCCTTGATTACAAGTTCGGCGTAATCAGGAAACATATTACTTTGAAGCAAACCAATATACTCCAACTCTATTTGAGCCTCCGGAGGAATACGAACACGACCTACTTCCTGGGCTGTCGAGCTGACAGAAAGAACACCTGCTGATAAAACAGCGACTAATACAAAGCAAATTGTTTTTCTCATTAAAAAATCACGCATGTTGGAACCCCTTCAGTTCATTAGGCACGCTCCTACCGCTTTACGTTATGAATCTTGCTGTATTCTAACAAACCCGAAGTATTTTTGCAATACACTGTTATATTTTTTTATAACACCATCATAACAATTCTAAAATAGACTTGATGGCGGGTTGCGTGCTATACTGAAAACCAATATTTCTTCCTTTTAATATATGCAATATGTCAGATAAATTTACCCCCATGATGCGACAGTATCGACGCATCAAATCAGAGATAGACCCAGATGTCATCCTCATGTTCCGGCTGGGCGATTTTTATGAGCTTTTTTTTGAGGACGCAAAATACGCAGCACCCATCCTCAACGTTGCCCTCACGAAGCGCTCAGGTTATCCGATGTGCGGAGTACCCCATCACGCTATGGATTCCTACCTTGGCAAACTTATACGAGCCGGATGCAAGGTGGCTATTTGTGAACAGATGGAAGACCCTGCTGCCGCCAAGGGAATCGTAAGGCGTGAAATAACAAGAATCATAACCCCCGGGACAATTACAGAAGAAGGTGCTCTGGAGGACGAGCGCAACAACTACATTGCCGCCATATCACATTTCCCTGGGAAGGGATTCGGTCTGGCAGCACTGGAGCTTTCCACAGGAGAGCTTATAGTTGAAAATCATGAAAACATCGCTTCTCTGATCGATGCCATTTACCGTATCGCACCGTGCGAAGGAATCGTACCCATATCTGAAGACAGTCCGGATGAAGAGCGCAAACAAACTGACATATTTAAGCAATCGGGAGTAAACTGCGTTACACCGGTAGATGGCTGGTTTTATGAGGAGTCGTTCGCGTACACAACGCTGACCAATCATTTCACTGTCGCTTCTTTGGAAGGTTTCGGCTGCGAGGGCAACAGTGCCGTCATCAGGGCGGCAGGTGCTATCCTGTACCATGTAAAGGAAAACCTCAGACGTGACCTTTCCCACGTAACAGCGATGAGACTTGGTCAAACTTCGGGATACATGACGCTAGATGATGCTACTTGCGGGCACCTTGATCTCTTGCCGATGGCAGGACGCAATAAGGCACATACCCTATATGGAGTACTCAACGCCACTCGTACTCCAATGGGGGCACGCCTTCTTCATCGCTGGGTTGCCAGACCTCTCTTAAACTTGGAAACAATAAACAATCGCCATGATGCAGTTGAAATCCTGACAAAAACACGATCCATACTTACACCGATAAGAGACCTTCTCGCGGAAGTACGTGACCTGGAACGCACTATAGCACGCGTATCACTTGGGCGCGGTTCGCCTCGAGATATAAACGCAATATCAAATGCACTGAAAATTGCCCCGGAAATACGGGAAAGACTCGAGCCTGCAGCAAAGGGTGAGGTACTGGAAAAGATATTAAACGGACTGCTCCCCCTGAATGAGTTGACCGATACTATAGATAAAACACTTGTGGAATCTCCCCCTGCCACCATGAATGAAGGCGGAATGATTCGCACCGGCGTTAATACCGAACTTGACGAACTGAAAGATGCAGCCGCTAATGGCAGAGCATGGATAGCAAAGTACCAGGCGGATGAAATAAAGCGGACAGGGATTAAAACCCTAAAAGTGAAATTCAATAAAATATTCGGTTATTTCATAGAAGTTTCAAGCGGACAACTCGCTAATGTTCCTGAAGAGTATGTAAGAAAACAAACAATGGTTAATTGCGAGCGCTTCATCACTCCGGAGCTTAAAGAGCGCGAAGAAAAAATCATTGGCGCAGCCGATCGCTCAATAATCCTTGAAAATGAAATCTTCGATGCCTTAAGGGAAAAAGTAGTAAGTGAGACTGCTGCGATCCAGGCTGTAGCCTCAGCTATTGCCGAGCTAGACGCTCTTTGCTCACTGGCTGATCGTGCCCTGGCTTTGGACTACACCCGTCCTGCAATGGACGAAAGCGACACTATACGCATCACGGACAGTCGTCATCCGGTAATAGAGCAATTGCCTGATTCAGAACGCTTCGTGCCGAACGATGTGGAACTGAACTGCTCAACACGGCAGATAATGGTAATTACCGGTCCCAACATGGCTGGGAAATCCACGTACATCCGCCAGGTAGCACTCCTTGTCGTAATGGCTCAAATGGGTTCATTTGTACCGGCAAAAACAGCATCAATAGGAATAGTGGATCGCGTGTTTACAAGGGTTGGAGCAAGCGACGACCTGGCAAAAGGTCGTAGCACATTCATGGTTGAGATGGAGGAAACTGCCAACATCCTCAACAATGCCACTACGCGCAGTCTCATAGTTCTGGATGAAATAGGGCGCGGCACGAGTACGTTTGACGGCATAAGCATTGCATGGGCTGTTGCCGAATACCTCCACAATACTCCAGCTGTAAAAGCTAAAACGCTTTTTGCCACCCATTACCATGAGCTTACGGATCTTTCGCTTACACTCAATGGCGTTGTTAACTGTAATGTACTGGTCAGGGAACGGGGCGACAGCGTTGTTTTTCTGCGGCGGATTGTTGATGGCACGGCTGATAAAAGTTATGGCATTGCAGTAGCCAAACTTGCAGGCATGCCTGAAACGGTACTGCATCGCGCCCGGGAAATCCTGGAAAACCTCGAAGCCGATGAGCTTTCGGAATCTGGAATTTCTGCATGAATTGAGCCTCGTTCCAAACCAAAGCGCGAGCGCTATGAAGATGAGCGCCAGCTGACTTTCTTTTAGATGGCAGCATCAATTCTGCATTGCGGCTGCTAAGCCCGGGAGCCCTGAGCAGGTAGGGCTGGTTTCTCCGCAAACCGCCGTTGCTGTCAGACTCGTCGGACAGGTCAGACAAAATCCCGAGTCCCGAGTCAAAAGCGATCGGGCGTCACGGCGTCAGATATCGCTGCAACTGGACAAAGTGGACTGGGTGGACAAAGTGGACTAGATCCCTCTCAGGTACCCCTTGCCCACGACGCACTCGGAGAGCGTCGCCCTACCCCGCTCAGCCCTCCTAACTCCTCCTTGTTCGTGTTGTTCGTGTGGTCTGTGGTTTTTATCTTGCGGCGCAGCCAGCT
>JAAZFF010000290.1 GCA_012511845.1 Lentisphaerota bacterium | reverse complement strand
GCTTATACGCCGCATAATCGTTCTCGTTAACGTTAACGTACACGTACACGATTTCACCGCAATAAACATTCAGCTTCTCCTGGTCGAATTCCATTTTAATGCTCGTGTACGGGAAACGTGTACCGCTTCGCTATGAACGGGTACGATCTCCCGGCAAGCTGAAGCCGGCAAGCCGGGCAAGGTAGGGCTGGTTTCTCCGCAAACCGCCGTGACTGAATGGCTGTCAGACAGGTCGGACACGTCGGACTGGTCAGACTCGAAGCCCGGATGATGCGAGTACGGAGCCTCGCGGTCCCAGTGCCAAGCCGCCGCTGTTGAAATGTTTGCGTATTACCACTGCCTCAGCTATAATCACCCTCACTAACTATATTATGGAAATGTTTGAATTACGGATTTAATATGCAGAAAAAATTATCTATTACCAACCTTGCGGTTACAATCCTCGGAGGCATAGCCTTGTTAATTACAAATACAAATTCTTCAGGAGCTGCTGCCGGCGGCGATATGAATGACGATTTTGGAATCACCAAGTGGAAGGACGGCAAAAAGGCTGTCTTTATGCTTGAATTTGATGACAGCTGCGTCAGTCATGTGAAAACAGCCATCCCCGAGCTAGTCAAGCGCAGTATGGTAGGCACTTTCTATATCAATCCCGGCAACGGACCATACCAGAGCCAAAAAGAAGCATGGGAAAAGAAAATCCCAAAAATGGAAGGCATTGTTTATGCCAATCATACATACAAACACAAGGGAGCACCAAGTGTGGAAGTTTTGGACGAAGAGCTTGCACTCTGCAATGAAGCCATAAACAAATGTTTCCCGAATATGAAACAGCCCCGACTGATTTCGTTCGGACAGCCAGGCGGAGTGCCATGGGAAATTTCCAATGAGGAAAAAAACAAACTCCTCGCAAAATACAATCTGATCGACAGACCTCCTTTCTTCGGATACCCTTTCCATCTCAAAACCCGGGAAGATGTTTTAAAACTGGTGGATACAGCTATCGAAAAAGGTGAAATGCGCCATATAGACTTCCACGGCGTCGGTGCCGACTGGCACGTGACCCCGACAGACATTTACATAGATCTCCTCGATAAACTTGAAGCAAACAGGGATATCGTATGGATTACAGATCCTGTGTCGTATCACCAGTATTTAACAGAGCGTAATGCTTCTGAATTGACAGTTGAATCAAAAACTGCAAATTCTGTTACGTTTAATCTTGTCTGCAAAACAGATTCTGAGCTTTACGATTTGCCGCTGACAATTTATGCCAAAATTCCTGCTAAATGGAAATCCTTCACTGTTACACAAAATGGAGCAAAGGTGAGCTCGAGCATTTCAGACGGGAAACTCCTGTTTGACGTTGCTCCTGTAAATAGCAAAATTGTAATAAAACGCCAATAGCAGCAAAGACATTAAAGATATTAGCCGTCGGATAAAACTTGGTTTTATGCGCCGGCTATTTTTCCCATTGCATCTGTTATCCTGCGGATTTCTTCTGAAGTCGTAATGTAGGGCGGCATCGTATATACGAATCTTGAAAAAGGTCTCAGCCAGACGCCCGTTTCTTTTATTACCGTATTTACAACATCAGCCGACGGCATTTGCTCAAGCTCCAACACGCCCACTGCCCCCAATACACGTACGTCTCTTACATTTGGTAATGCCGCCATGGGAGATAGCTGCTCTGTGAGCTCCTTCTCAATACGTGCAACACTCCCCTGCCAGTCAAAATCCCTGAAGAGTTTTAATGTGGCGCTTGCAGCTGCACAGGCTACAGGATTTCCCATGTAAGTAGGACCATGCATGAAAGCTCCGCTCGAACTGCCGGTAACTTCATTGTCTGACACAGGTCCCTTCGAAATCACATCAGCCACTATCCCGGAAGCTACTGCAGCAGCCAGCGTAACATTCCCTCCTGTAAGTATTTTCCCCAGACACAGAATATCGGGAACAATACCGGCGTGTTCGTGTGCGAAAAGCCGACCTGTCCGACCGAAACCCGTTGCAATTTCATCACATATAAGCAGAATATCGCGTTTATTGCATTCAGTCTCAAGTCGGCTCAGATATTCCGGATGATACATCCACATGGCGTTCGCCGCCTGGAAAATCGGTTCCACTATAACAGCGGCAATACTGCTTCCGTGCGTATCCAGGACAGAGAGCATCGAGTCGAAATCCGACTCTATCCAGGGTTCTCCGAAACGACACTTCGGTTGTTTTGCAAAATAATGTTCGGGCAGAAGTCCTCTAAAAAGTATATGCATTCCATCCGGATCGCTCAACGCCATTGCGCCGGTAGTATCGCCGTGATAGCCGCCTTTCAATGCGGCGAGTTTGCATTTCTCCGGCTTTCCGCATGCATGCTGATACTGGACAGCCATTTTGGCAGCACATTCAACGGCTATTGAGCCGGAATCGGCGAGGAAGATTTTATTGAGACTCGAAGGAAGCATATCAAGCAGTGTCTCAGCCAGTTCTGCCGCAGGTCTGTGGGTGAAACCGGCAAACATAACGTGAGTCATCTCATCACACTGATGCTTTATTGCCTCGACCACTTCGGGGGGATTATGCCCCAGTGCAACCGTCCACCAGCTCGATATGGCGTCGATCAGCTCCGTTCCATCATCAAGGTAGATTTTTGTGCCACGTGCCGATACAGCAAAGCGTACCGGAGGAGGATTTCCAATCGATGCATACGGATGCCAGAGGTGTTTTTTGTCTATGGTTTTTAAATGTTCTGTATTCACTATCTGCGTAATTGTACAGCTAAAAGATGCCCGATACAATAAAATCCTTCAGTTGCAGAGAAGGTGCGGAGCCCGGCAAGCCGTGCCAGTGATCAGTGTGTAGTGGACAGTGGGCAGTTTTCTTATACGCCAGAGACAGGTCAGACAGGTCGGACTCGTCGGACAAAATCCCGGGTCTGGAGTCCCGAGTCCGGGGTCAAAATTATTTTCGATTCCATCGACAATTCATTGATCCGCCGTTTCCGGCAGGTGCTGCCACTCAGCAGGCGAGACCGAGCAGGCGCTCGGTGTTCCCAGGTCCCGGCAGTTACTACCCAGATCACCCGACACAATATTGCCTTGTTTTGAAAACCCATTGCAAAACACATGATATTTTTGCTAGACTCGGTGACCCAGAGGAGAAGTATTGAATAGGGTTGAATCTCATGGAATGTGCAAATCATAATGGGTGCTATTGTTCGTTTGATATGATTTGTTTGAGATTTCTGATAAGGAGTGGTTTCAGAGATTCCCATGCGAAATCAGTTAGTGTCATGGTGCGTGTTGCAAAGTCTACTTTAATAGGAAGGAATGGGCGAGCAGGCATTTTTACTGTGCCAAATTGATGATAGGCGGCATATTCCCGGTCAGAGGCAACAGATGCAACATATCCCCCATCAGTCGTTTTTTCTCCAATTTCAAAAGCGCGAATTGATCTGCGAAGCAAGCCGGTGTCTATAAGAAGTTGATGCTCGAATGCAGGTGGATTGCGCTTTTTCTTGTGTTTGGAGCCCCAAGCTGCTTTAAGCCTTTTTTCGTAGCTTTCTGATAGTGGTGCCCACGGTTCAGGACGCAAGGATTCATCTCGGAAAGCCCGAGTGCCAAGAGTGGCTACATGCCCCGCAGCAGTAGCGGACAGTGACGAGAGATCAAGGTTTTCTATATGCCCGATCAGTGACTTGATTTCTGCATCGTCGATGCGGATTTCAATGTGCATTGTTATTCCTCAATGAACTCTATGGGGTGTTCGCCCATATGCTCGAAATAAGTTTTGTCGTAGTCCCTCAGGCTTTCCAAGGCTTCAGGCGGTGTTGTTGCCACTCTGACAACTAGGTGTTTTATTGGGTTTTTCTCAGTAGCCGTGATTTCAACATATTCGTACCCAAAAGGTATGTTCATTATCATCCGAGTACCTCCTTTATCAGCTTAACAATGTAGTCTGGTAGATATTCGCCGTTTTTCCACATGGTGAAGACCTCGGCGAAAAACTCCCGCCCAGTTGGAGAATGATAGGCGTATTCGCTTATACTGTTGATGTCTCCTGAATCAATAGCGCGCTGATAGACGTGTAGAAGACGAATTTCTTTGTCTGCCAGCTTGGACTTGTTCAAGATTATATGCCCGAACTCGTGGTAAGCGATGCTCTTAGCAGTCTCGGCTGCATCTGGAATGGCATTGTGCCGAACAATTCCAGCCTCGAGTCGATCCGTCACGTTTGCTTTGAATACTGCGTCGAGATTGCCGAATGCCATCGGATTGAAAGAGATGCTCAAAGTAGATCCATCTTGAGAAGAAGTAATGGATGAAAGGATGTAGGGGTTGTCTGTGGCTTTCCTTTCAGGCAGTTTAGACTGTTTAAGGGCTATGCGGGCGGCGGAGAAGACCTCTGTTGCTTTGTTGAGTGCCTCTACATGCTCCGGGGTGTCTGAGAGTCCATCGAGCGAGAGGTTGTCGGCAACGTGTTTGCGGGCGGCAGCGGTAGCGCCATCGAGGCCGGGTTTGATGTTGAGGGTCCAGCGCCAGACGCTTTGTTCTGTGCCGTCCGGCATTGTAACCTGGTCGTCTATCGCCGTTCCCGCGAAGTACGCTGCCTGTTCCGGGGTTTTTCCCTTTACTATATCCGACAGGTCTATGTTGAGTGAGCCGGGGTTGTGGTGCCAGGTGTTGGGGTCGGGGGTGCCGTGTTTGTTGATGTAGTTTTCTTTTTCTTTGTCTGTCATGACTCCTTTTGCTTCCGCTTCGTCTGCAGTCATGCCAATGGCTATGCAGCGACATCCAAATTCCCAGGGGGGATAGTGGTCTTGCCAGAAGGGGTCGTCGACAGGAAGTATTTTACCATCCAATGCGGCGTGTGATGGGCGGGTGCGGCTGTCTCCCTGGGTTGAGTACATGAGGTACGGAAAGTCTTTTTTGAATGATTGTTGCTCTGCCCATCTGCTGGCGGCATACGCCTGGTTGATGTTGTTTTTGAGTATTGTTTCGGCTCTGGCTTTTGCGGCGGCGGCAGGTGTGGCGGAGTCCGGGGTGCTCCACTGTTTGGATAGTTCTTCAGCTATTTGTTTGCGGGCTGTGTTCCAGTTGCCGCCTTCAGGGACGCGCGCAAGGGCTTCCTGGATGCGGGCAAGGGCGTTC
Organism: Lentisphaerota bacterium; assembly: GCA_012511845.1. Lineage (GTDB taxonomy): Bacteria > Verrucomicrobiota > Kiritimatiellia > RFP12 > UBA3636 > JAAZFF01. The sequence continues at coordinate 1,085 of JAAZFF010000290.1, read as the reverse complement.
ATGTCGTCTATTTTGGCGGCAGTTATTGCCCGGCTTTTCATCTCCGGGAGCAATGTGTCGAAGACTTCCCGGCGTACCCGGACGCGCTCGCGTATGGATGAGGCGGCGCGCCGGTTTGGATCGAATAGGACTGCTTTGGGGTTGGGCATGGTTTTTATTATATCATTGTTTGTTTGTGTGTGCCAGCTTACGGGAGGATGGCAACTATGTTGCTCCGGCGTTTGCCGTCGGAGGATACTACGAGGTAGGCTATGGGACCGTTCCAGGGCAGGGTTATTCCGCTGGCGGGCCAGTTGCTGTAGCTTTGGACGTGTTTTAGCTCCCGGTCTGTGCGGGAGGTTGAGACCCAGTCGAATTTGCCACCTGTCCATTGGTTGTCTTTAAGGAAGAAGATGCAGGCGATTGCTCCGGCGTTGGAGTCGGCCAGGCCCCATCCGGACAAGCTGACGTCCCACCTGTAGTAGATTCTGTTGCCGTTGCGCAGTGTGAGGCTTGAGAGCCTGGGTGTGCTGAGCTGAGCTCGGCTGCCATCAAATCCGCCATAGCGCCATTGCAGTGAGCTGAATTCGACAGCGTCTGTTTTTGTTTCGGGAGGGGGCTGCGAATCTGAGGGGAGCTCGACGGGAGGTAGTTTTACGGGGTCGGGAAGGCCTTCTGTCCAGTCTACGAGGTCGCGCCATGAGCCGCATCCAGAGCATCCTGAGATTAGGACGGCTATGAGGATGATGGCGCTTGCGTGGTAGATGCCTCCGAAGAGGCGCACTCCAAAGTGGTATATGTAGGTAAAGATGCCACCTCCGCCCTCCGCCATTGCGGAGGCGAAGATGTCGTCGAAGAGTTGGCGGACGTCGGCTGCCGTCCAGTTTTTAGAGTTTCTCGCCCGGAGCAGGGTCAGCCAGTCGCGTTTCCATTTGCCCGGGTTGAATGGCTCGTCTTTCCAGGCTTCCGTGATGGATGCCATTTCTACGTATCCGGGATCGTGTGCGGCGGAGGCTTTTACGGATCCGGGTACGAAGTCCGGAGCCATTGAGACGCCATCGCACACGCCGCGGCCGTAGGCGTTGAGTGTTACCACTGTGGTGCCG
>JAAZFF010000289.1 GCA_012511845.1 Lentisphaerota bacterium | reverse complement strand
GTCTGTCGCACCTGTCACGTGCATGCCCCCTCCACGTCCTAAAATATCGAGCCTGTATAAAAATACCTCCGGATCGGAGTCGCCTGCAATGCGGTTGTCACCATCAAAATCATTTGTGGAAAGACGTCTGAGAGCAAAGTCAAAGCTGTCGAGAGAACCCTTGAGAGCCGTGGGGAACCAGAGCGTCCATCCTACTTTGTCAACAACTATTGGCGCCCTACCGAAAGATCGCGTTGCTGAAGCAAGTTGCAGAGGTGGAATGAAGCCCGTCTTCTGGCGTGCCAGTGTCATATCTATCTTGAAGCCCGTATTTATGGCATTAAACATGGCAACAGCGATGGCTGATGAAGTAGCGCTTTTACCTGTAAGGGGTTTTCCGTCTGTGCTGAAAATACCCCAGGCAACAAAAGGTTGCGTGAAATCTCCAACCACAACACCGTCACTGAACGCATAGTTTCCGTCTGTTTTTCCTACATAAGCTTTCACAGTTGGGGTATCGATGATCATCCTGCCATTCTCGGGTTCATATATCACGGGAGAGCATTCTTCGGTTTTGGTTGTTACCGTTGTTTTTTTCTCCACCTCTCCCCCGAAACGCAGACGGCTGCCTGCGCCGAATGAATCAGCCCTCTGGTTGATACCGTTAAAGTGGCGAAAACTACGAATATCCGAATCACTTACGTGTGTAACAACGGGTGCCGGTGCAGGAGGTATATCACACTGCTGGAAAATGCGTCCTGCAATGGCAAGACTGGCGCCGAGTGCAGTATCCGCAGAAAAATGCGTACCGCTCCAGTAATGATCCGCCCGGATATAGGGCAGTTTTTCAATAAGATAGCGTTCATCCGGAGTATAAACATCGATGCGTTCATCCGGCGTGTGATAAATATGGAAAAACACTCCGTCCCAATCCTGCCGACTTGCAAGGGCGGCAACACGCAGGGGAAATTCCGCACGGTACGGGTTTACGCTTGCAGTATTAGTTTCATAAACAAAAGTTGCTTTTCCCTCCACCGTAGCACCGTCAAGCACATAAATGCCGGGTGGTGCGTTCAGTTTTGATGTAAGACCCCATTCGTAAGTGCTTATTGCAACTGCATCTCCCGGCAGTGCCTGGGAAGCGAGCCATGGAATGCTTGGGCGGTACTGGCAATCGAAAACAAATGGAACAACATTGACACCTACGCCATCGGGAGCAAATGTCCGGCAATACTCATGAAAGTCACGGTTAAAGGCTACTGCCAGATCAACGATAAAGGCGACAACGTCGTTACCCCGTACCTCTGAAAATTTTGAACGATTGAGGAGCGTCGGCTCAAGTGCCACAGAGCCCTGCTCAAGAGATTCACCATCACCCGGTTTGCCCCAGGCAGCAATCAAACCGGCATCATCACGGTAACGTTCTTTGAGCCAACTGTTCCAGCGTGTCTGCAATTTATCCTGGAAGTATTCAGGCCAGTCCCCTGTTCCTTTTTCAAGGACGCGATACACGAAAGCATTTTCGTTCACCACCTGCCATACGGCTATGGTTTCTTCTTCGGCATATCGTTTTCCCGTGTATGGATTGACATGCTCCAGAATGTTGGAGGCATGACGTTTGAATACCGCTCCAAGCCGTTCATCAAAATACATGGCATGAACTGTAGAAAGTTTTTTACTCAATACTGCCTCGCGCCATGCTTCCCAGTCGTCGCTTCCCGTATTTAAGTCACGTAAAAAACTGTCATCGCGAACAATTTCTTTCAATTGCGGCTCCTGCAGCAGCGAACGCGACTCAAAAAGCGGTGCAAAAACAAACATACCGCGTTTTTTCATTTCTGCCACAAACCGATCATACTGATCCATAGGTGGAGTTGCTCCCTCTTGAGGCGTAAAAAATCTTCCCTGCCGCGCCGAGTCAACATCATATGGTGCTGCTCCTGGCCAGAGTCGCAATGCATTGAACCCTGTTTTGCACAGACGATCGACAATATTTAAATTTGGAGATGCATGACGGTTAACACCCCACAGCCTCAGGCGCTGTCCGCCATATGTCAGATTGCCGCTTGAGTCAACTCTTGCGTATATTCCTTCCTTCGGACGTACAACATTTTCGAAAAGGGAGTGTGACTTGTGCTTTTTCAGTGTCACAGCCATTTGCGGGGCCAGTCTCCCTGTCTGTTGAATGTTGACCACAGACTGTTCCCCTGAGCTTTCAATCACCAGCAGAAGCGCATCTGATACTGATTCAGGGTTTTTGACGACCCTGCGCAACCAGGAACCCAGGTCTGGAATTTTTACTTGTGTAATGGGAGTTGTCGAAGGCAAGTCTACACGGACAATTTCAGAAAGCTGTGTTTCATCTTCATGAGATTGCTCACCTGAAAACTGATATACAACAAGTTTTTGTCCTGCTGCTGCGGCGGCAAGTTTAACAAAAATTGTAGCTGTTGCTTCGAGCAGGTCATCATCGGAGAGGAGCACACGATCCAGGATATCGTAGTCCATTTTCAATATAGCCCGGTTATCATCTTTTCCGCCCAGCCCGATTGCGCTTATGCCTTTTGATGCCGGCGGTTTGCTTTCGCGCGAATTGACGTTAATCTGCATTGCCTTTCCGTTGAAAGTCATGAGAAAACCGAAGTTTGAACTCCCGTCCTGCAACCATTGATTTAGAGCATCCTCAAAGCCGGGAACTACGACGGTTCCTGTTTTTACAACGGCAATATCATATGTTGCAAAAGGTGTTTTTTCAAAATCAATGCCTGCCTGCAATTTCCAGGCGCTTTCAGAAGTTCCATCGGCATGCCTGCCGGTCGCATCTTCTGTCCATTTTGTCAGCATTTTGTAAAATGCAAGTTTTCCGGATTCTTCACGCTCTCGCCACCCTATCCGGAATCGGAAATCAGCTCGATCAACTTTTGCTTTATCAGGAATTTTCGAAAGATCCGGCTTCAAAAGTGCCCGGCTGTAATTACCATCCCGCAGCACCAGTATTGCTTCTCCCCTGGGTTTATCATCGGCTGTAACGCTGGTATCTGCCAGCATCGGCAACTCCAGTTTAGTACCGTCATCAAGAGCAAGCAGGATCGCCAGCTGATTTTCATGTGGCTCCTGAACGTCCTTTACAGCCGTTGAAGACAACGTCATCGCCAGATTAAGCTCTATTGTTGCTGGTTCTTCAGCATACGCTTGAAATCTGCAGAAAAGAATGATCCCCATACTTGCCAGCATGGACATTTTGTATATGAAAGGCTGTCTTTTAGTAGTCATGATTTTAGGCTCTTCAGCAGAATCTGTGGGTGGATTCCGGTTCGGGAAGTTCACCCATCGTATGAAACAGCGCTATTTTAAGCACCTCGTAGCTTCGAAAGCCGTACGATTTTCTCGTAACGAGATTTATTTTGCGATTCATCCCCTCTACAATGCCTGAAGAATAGAGCTTTTGAGCTTTGAACCAGTTCATGATTAGAGGTTGATGTCTGCGTAGTGTCCGGACAAATGCCTTGATCGGTTCTAGTCGTGATCGCATGGCTCTGGCACACCACTTGTTAAGGTACCACTCGGCCCAGTAAGGGCTTTTATATTCCCAGAATAGCCGAAAACTTTCCTTCAGCAAATAGGCTCGTACGCTTTTGAGATCGTACTGTAAAACGTCGGAAAGTTTAGTGCGCTGAGCATCGGTTAGATTCTCTTCATTCTTCAAAAAACAATATTTTGTGTGTTTGAGCACTTCGTTGTCATAGCCTTCACTTGCTCGCTGTCTGACCTCCGACGCGCGGATCTTATCGATAGCCTTGCCGAGGTGCTGCACAATATGAAACCGATCCAGAATGTTTAAGGCATTTGGCGCTTTTTTGGCGATGACCTTTAAATAAGGTCGCCACATGTCGGTACATATAAACTGGAGCTGTGCGCACCGCTCACGGCCTAAGTCCATGAAAAAGCGCAACAACGTTCTGGCCTTTCGTTCACGCCCAACAAAGAGCAATCGGCGTACACCGGCGTCGATCTGGTAGACTAATGTCAGGTATTGATGCCCTTTTGCGTATTGAAGTTCATCAATGCCAATAGCAGTGATCCCATCGAGTTTTCGGTGTTTCATTCCGTAGGCGACGATTGTTTTCACTGAGCGATACACATTATCCCAGGTTGTCCCAAATGACTCAGCGACCTCTTTCCATGAAAGTTTACGCGCCCATTGAGCCAAAAATAATTGATAAGGCTTGGTCAAGTGAGACTTGCCATCAGCCCACGGGATACGCTCAACTCGTACGCCGTGCTCCGGACAGTTAACCCGTCGCATCGTGTAGCGAAAATAAACCCGTATGTTCCATAGCGGGACAAAATCAAACCGCCGCTGTTCAAGTTTGTCATAGACCGGAGCCGTTATTACGCATGCGGAGCATCGAACGAGTCCGTTTTTCCGCGGTATAATATCGGCAATTAAAGTGCTCTTATCCTCATTCCATTGGAAGGCAGAATAAACAAATGACTTGAGGGGATAACAATGATTTAGTAATGTTTCTACACGCACTGGGCTGTTCCTTTCGCTGCTTGTTGAAGAACAGCTATTGAAACATCATAGCCCAGTGCGTTTCAAGTTATTTACCCACAGATTCTGCGGAAGACCCATTAAGATTAAGAAAAAACTGAGTTATAGGCAAGTTCGCCGTGCGCCGCTGCGCGAAAAAACGAGGGAGGTAACTGTGGGGAGTTCAACGTTCAAAGTTCTTGGTTGCAACTTGGCGGAGAGTTTTTTGACAGGATAACAGGATGAATATGGATGCTCTGCGATTGGCCGCCGTGAGCCGCGGTCAATCGCTTTTACGATGTTTTATTTGAGCCGTAATACGACGTAGCGTGAGTATTTTTTATCCTGAACACGCAGAAGCAGCGTTCCGTTTTTCTCCGCTTCGTTAAAGGCTTTGAGGAGCACTTTGACAGTTGTTACCGGTTTGCGGTTGGCACTGACGATCAGGTTGCCCGGTTGGATGCCCGCCTGCCAGGCGAGGCTGCCTTGCTCCACGTTCGTCACGAGCACGCCGGCATCTTCTTCATAACCGTATTTCTGAGCGTTTTCAGCCGTCATGTCCTGAACGGTGAGTCCCAGTTTTTCGGAAAGTTCCGGAACACGTGCAGCAACGGCGATATCATCTGGCAGCTCTTCTGTCTGCGCTACAATTTTCAGTTCTTTCCCATCGCGGAAAACAGTTAGTTTTAGCTTTGTTCCCGGTAGATTGGATGAAATTTCATTTCGGAATTCGCCGATGTCTTTGACAGGTTTGCCGTTCAGTTTCAGAATGATGTCGCCTTGCTGTAGTTCGGCTTTTTCAGCCGGGGAGTCTTCCGTGACATCGGAGATGAGGATGCCGGTTGAGTCTTCGAGGCCAAACGACTCGGCCAGGTCGCTCGTCATTTCCTGAATGATGACACCCAGGTAGCTGCGCGTGACCTTGCCGCTCTTAACGAGTTGCTCTTTAATAGATTTGGCCATGTTGACCGGGATGGCGAAGCCGATGCCCATGTTGCCGCCGCTCCTGCTGTAGATCGCTGTATTGATACCGACGACTTTGCCTTTGATATCGAGGAGCGGTCCGCCGGAGTTACCGGGGTTGATGGCGGCATCTGTCTGAATGAAGTCTTCATAGTCGGTGATCCCCATCCCGCTGCGCCCCTTGGCACTGACGATGCCGGCGGTCAGCGTTGCCGTTAAACCGAACGGATTGCCGATAGCGACGACCCATTCGCCGACACGAATAGCGGTAGAATCGCCGAGTTCCAGATAAGGCAGGTCGTCGCTGTCGATTTTGATAACGGCGACTTCGGATTTCGCATCTGTTCCGATTCGTTCAGCTTCAAACTCCCGGCCATCGTGTAGCTTGACAGTGATCTTGTCTGCATCACCAACAACGTGGTGGTTAGTCAAGATATAGCCGTCCTTGCTAATCAGAAAACCTGAGCCTTGTCCCATCTGCCTGAACTTGCGCGGTTGATTGCGAGGCTGATTTCGCGGCACATTGGGGCCGTGGAAGAAGCGGCGGAGAAAATCGTCTCCGAAAAATCCGAAGGGATCGTTATAGCCGAAAGGCTGAGTCGGCATGCCAACGACTGTTAATTTCTCTGCACTGATGAAAACGACGGCGGGAGTTGCCAGTTCGGCGATTTCGGAAAAAGCCGCTCCTGTCTTCTCTAGAATACTCACCGGACTTACCGGCTCAGCACCGGAATATACGGCTGTGCTGAAAATCACGGCAAGAACTGCCATACACGTCATTAGTCTTTTCTTTTTCTGATTTTTTTTGATCATTTTCTTTCTCCTTTTATGGTTCTTTGCTTAATTCTTTTCGCTGCTTTGGGGATTTCGATGTACAGAATTCCTTTTTTGTTTTCTGTTGTCATTTTGTCAACCTGGACCGGGCTGGGAAGTGTTACTG
>JAAZFF010000288.1 GCA_012511845.1 Lentisphaerota bacterium | reverse complement strand
TGGTAATAACCTGGGTTATCTGCTTGAAACTGCCGGCAGGCTGGAGGAGGCTTTTGAAGTGTACAAGCGCGTACACGAGTTCGACTCAAGGAATATCAGTGCCCTGTTGAACTATGCATCCATGATACAGAAAGGAATGCACCCTGAACTAAGGGATGAAGTAATGGAAAAACTTGCATCTTTTCAGGAAAGCCTTGAATCCCCCCACCAGATATGGACGCTGGCGAGTTCCTATGGCTATGTCAGCTCACCGGAAGCCTTTGCTCAGCTTGGCTGGACCTGGGCGATGTCCGGAATGCAGAACCTGGCGCTGACCTCCTTGTCAAGGGCAATGGAAAATGTCAGTCCGGAAAAACGGGGAACACTGCGTGCCATGATCGCCGAAGTACATATGCAAGGGCAGGATATAGAGTCGAGTGAAAAAGTATATAAGGAAATTTTAGCAGAAGATCCGGGCGATCACCGGGCGATTATGGGGATGGTGCGACTAAGCGTCATTAAAGGAGATGCGGAAAGAGCTCAGGAATATCTGAAAAAAGCAAGAGAAGCAGGGGTCCCGGAAACACGGATAATATACGAAACTGCGGCACTTGAAATGACGCAGGGGGAGATAGATCGTGCCCGTATTCTTGCCCATCAGCTGGCTGAACTTGATCCAAACAACACAGAGGCGCAAGTGCTGCTGTGCCTTGTTTATTCTCAGATATATTACACTGCACAAAGCAAGGACGAAACGGCAAATGCTGAAAAAGAGATAAAGAAAGCTGTTGATAAAATTTCCGTACTGACAGAAGGTGAGGACAATTACCAGATACTGTTTCTAAAGGGGCACGTCAACACGCTCTTTCTGGACTACCCCGCTGCACGCGAAAATTTCCGTAATGCGCTTAAATACTCTCCAAGTGCTAACGTAGTCTCGCTTATGGAATATATTCTGAAACTGGACTTTGCTCTTGCGGATAAGAAGTCCGCAGAAGCGGATGCAAAAATTATATTGCATCGGGATCCTGATAATGCCTTTGCCAACTATATACTGGGGTCGCTTGCTTTGTCGGTAGGTAATTACGAATCTTCAGAAGCTTTTCTTGAGCGGAGCTTAAATCGTGAGGTCAATTCCGTGCTGGTACTTAATGACCTTGCAGTGGCGAAGCTTAAACTCGGTAAAATTGAAGAAGCCGAGGCTCTGATACGAAAGTCGTTTTCTGTGGATAATCAACTGTATGCAGCATGGGATACTCTTGGAATGGTTCTAATGGAGCAAAACAGACTGGCGCAGGCAGAGGAGGCTTTTCTGACCGCTCTGCGTCTGAATGAACGTGATTTACGCATTCACCTGCATGTAGCACAAGTCTACTTTAAAAAAGGTGAAATAGCAAAAAGTCGGGAAATCATGTCGAGACTCTCTTTTGATGCGGAAGGTTTCGAGCCTGAGGATGTCAGAGATTTCAAAGAGCTGGAAAAAGCATTGCAGCTGAAACGAAAATAACCTTATAAAGTGAAAATACGGTTTATTGGATTCAGGTCAGAATAAAATGCAAATCACTAAGGCTTAAACACAATGTTACAGCGACAATCTGTAAATTCCCGTGTTGGTTTTTTTGACTCCGGGATAGGCGGTCTCGTAATAGCTCGGGAGTTCATCAAAATGTGCCCGGCTGTCGATACTCTGTATATTGCCGACTGGGGTTTCTGTCCTTACGGAGAAAAGTCAGAAACGCTTGTACTTGAACGGGCGCATTTTCTGACAAAGAAGCTGATAGACCATGGCTGCACCCATGTTGTTGTAGCCTGTAATACGGCTACCAGCGTTGCGCTGGAGTCTTTGAGAGATACGTACGATATTGCCTTTACCGGCGTTCAACCACCTGTTGAGTTGGCAGCCGCTAAATCTAAATCGGGAGTTATTGGCGTAGTTGCTACTCCTATTACACTTCGTGGGCGACTTTTTCAAGAGGCAGTTGCACGTCTGGATGGAAAGATTGACGTTCATACAGCAGCCGGGGAGGGGTTGGTGGAGCTTGTTGAAAGTGGTGACTTTTCTTCAGAAAAAGCTCGCTTGCATATTGCAAAAGTAATCAATCCAATCATTGCCGGTGGCGCAGATCACATTGTTTTGGGATGTACGCACTATTCGTTTTTTGCAGAAATGATTCAGGAAATGGCAGGACCTGCAATCACGGTGGTTGATTCTGCATCCCATGTGGCTCTGCAAATAGCGAAAGCAGTTTGCCCAGGCTAGACTGGTTATCATGTCTAGCGTGGATTTTCAGCAATGTAATCAGCAGGCTTTGTTCTCAGGTACAGGCAAATTACTGCTCCACCTATTATGAGGCCGATGCTTATCACCTGGGAAATTGAGAAAAAGCCGAAATGTAGCCTTTCATCTGCGCGCGAGAACTCTATGATAAAACGTGCAACTCCATACAAAATCATGTAGCGCGCTACCTGCATTCCCCTGTGGACACGACGTTTATACGAAAAATACAAAACTGCAAATATAAGCAACGCCAAAGCGGCTTCAAACAGCTGTGATGGTAGTACCGGCAGGGAACGTGCTGCACTTTCCGATATCATGTTGTCCTGCAGCTGCTCTATCCACGGAATTGAGTTTTTGGGATAGCTCACCGCTATAGAGCAATTGGATGCTTTTCCATAGCAGCACCCGTTCAGAAAGCAGCCAATCCTGCCCAAAGCCTGACCCAGCGGAACAGTCGATGCAATCAAATCGAGTACATCACCAATTGATCTTTTCTTTAACCGGCAATAGAAAATAAGTACTGCGGAGGAAATTAAAAGTCCTCCGTAAAACATGAGCCCGCCTTCCTGGACTCGCCAAATCTTTGAAGGAGAACCGGAGTAATAATCCCAATGCTCAACAACATAAAAAAGTCGCGCTCCGAAAAGTCCGGTTACAATTAGAATAGTTAAAAGAGTTGAAACGAAATCCGAGTTGAATCCGCTGTAGCGCTCAAGACTCGTCATAGCAAAATAAACAAGTATTATTCCCATGGCGAGGCATACACCGTAGGAATAAATGGTAATATAGTCTAGACTAATCAGTACAGAATGCATATAATATAAGTTAATGAAATGAGATTAAGGCTTCACTACCTGTTAATGGTGCCGAATATCAGGGAGTTTGTCAAGAAAAGCAAGTGGTTTAGAGAGAGTCAATAAATGAGTGAAAATTCGAGCGATACTTCGGGAAGTATTCAAAATCAGCGAGGTGTGGAAATCCCGGGAGCCGAACATATAGATATTGTCAGCTGTTCCGGCTGTGGTGCAACGATAGATACCAGTACAACAGCATCCTTCTCCAAGGTAGTATGCCCTGCTTGTGGTGCCCAGACCGGTGTTCCTGCCAGGTTCGACCACTTCACGCTGTTGAAGCGTTTGGGTGCCGGAGGAATGGGTACTGTTTTTTTGGCTAATGATGATTCGCTTGGTCGCAGAGTTGCTATCAAGATGATGCAGGAAACTTTGGGCACTGACCCGAAAGCTCTTGAGATATTTCGTAATGAGGCACAGAATGCCGCAAAATTGAATCATCCCAACGTAGCGCAAATCTACTCATTCGGCGAATGGTATGGCGTGCCGTATCTGGAAATGGAATTTGTTCCCGGTCGTTCGCTCGACTCCATGATATCGGAAGAAATTCCCCTCGACTGGGCGTTTGTGATGCGTGTGGGGCTCGAAGTAGCTGAAGGTTTGAGGGCGGCAGAATCTGTAGGTCTTTTCCATGGCGATATAAAGCCTGATAATATTCTCTTCAATGAACAGATGAGCTCCAAACTGATCGACTTCGGTATTGCCAGCATGGCTTCCCAGGGGCGGAGTAATGAGCTTTGGGGGACTCCTTATTATATTGCGCCGGAGAAGGTGCAGAAGAAGAGAAACAGCGCCAGAAGTGATATTTACAGTCTTGGCGCAACACTTTATCATGCCATAGCGGGAGTGCCGCCTTATGAGGGAGAAGATGCCGTTGCCGTTATTAAGGCACGTTTTGCAGGTCCTCCTGTGCCTTTGGTACAAGTTAAGGAAGGTATAGATTCTGAGGTCGCTCGCATAATCGGGCGTATGATGTATAACGATCTGTTTATGCGCTATCCGAACTATGGTTCGCTGATAAATGATATCAAAAACTACCTTTCCACAATTCCTGATATAAGGAAACAGGGACCGTCAGCTAGAGACTTCGCACGGAAAACATCATCAAGGATCAGTATTGTCACCGGTTCACTTGAAGATGACGTAGCTGCCGTGATCCCCGCTGAAACGGGAGGAGCAGGCAGAGGCGGTAAAAAATTTGTGATCCAGAAAGGCGCCATAGATGCACAGGCAGCATATGCAGCCGCATACGGGCATCAAAATCCGTCTGCCAGTCTGCGTCCCGTTTCCGTACATACCGGCAAGGCTGTTGCTGCTGAAAAGAAACAGGGGAATCCTGCCAAGGTGATGCTGATCGTTGCTGTTGCGTTCTTCTGTCTCCTGATATTAGGAGCGATAGGTGGCGGTGTAATGATATTTACCAAACAGGCACGTTCCGCCAATAAAGCAAAAGCAGCAACGGCTCAAGTCAAAGAGTATGTGGATAAATATTTTGCACTCGACGAAGAGATCTCATCTGCGCTGAACAAGATGAAGCAAAGGGATAACACCATGATGGAATCCCTCGCAAGTCTCCAGAAAATTTATCGCGAGTCGACAGGAGAAAATCTCAGGCTGCCCGATTTGGAGCCGGCACCCGGCACTTTTGATGATCTGAGGCCGGTTGATGAAGAGCTGGAGGAACAAGACGGGGAGGAAGAAGTGATTACTGCCGAAGCACTCGAAGATGCTCCCGAAGGATCTGCCGAAGATGCTCCCGTAGAAATGTCTGATGAAGAAGAATCCGATGATGTCATTGTCGATGAAGCTCCCCTGCTAGAAGAGAAAATACCTGCCAGACCTTCCAACAATCTGGTACAGACAGCCGAAGATCTCGTATACCCCGGAGCAAGAAGCATTCGCGAGGGTTTGCGAAGGTGTGAGATGATTTATGAGTTTCAGCCGATTGCTGCCAAGGAAATAAAAGCTGACCTTTCTCTGGAAGCAATTCTTGTGGAACTTGAAAACAGAAAACAGGCTTACAAAAAAAGGACAGAACGTCTTGATGAGATGAAAAGGAGGGTTTCCGCTGCAGATAATACACTCATCAGCATAAACAGGGGAATCCAGCAAATAGAACACATGGGGCAAAACCTTATTGCCGAACGTAAGCGTATTCAGGAAGAGAATGCAAAAGCTGCAGAGCTGGCAAGGATCGAAAGCGAAAAACGCAAAGAAGAGGCAAAAGCAAAGGCAATATCCGATGCGGAAGTAGTAAGCGTGAAAAATGTCTTCTTTGAAAAGCGCGAACTTGTTGCCAGATTCGATTATGATCGGGCAATAAAAGAAATGGAGCGAATGGAGCGTGAGCTCCTGACCGAAGAAGGCAAAGAAGAACTGAAATGGACAATTGACAGGCTGACCCGGGCAAAAGCAGTCCAGTCTTTCCTGCTCAAGGATATTTCAGATAATGGTCTTGTCCGAAGAGGTTACAGAAATTATGATATTCTGGAAGTCTCCAGGAATAAGGGTGAGCTTACAATACAGATGCAGAAGAAGATTCCCGTAGAAGCCTTAACACTCTTTGATTGGATGGTTCTTATAAATACACTTCTCGAAAATAGACCATACGACAGACCGATTGGCGTTGTGGAGCATGGGGAGCAGCTCTTTAATGCGTCTGTTTTTGTTTACTTGCATGGCAGCGAACAAGAGGAACAGGCAACTGTTAAAGCCAACCATCTGGCGAGCCTCGCCTTGAAAAAGAAATCCTCGCTGCAAATCGACATAAAGAAAATTTTGCCGATTTATGAAGATGCTAAAACGGATGACGACTCTGTGGACGCTTCCGGGCAAATGTGGTAACGCGAGGTTATGCCCTCAGTGAGAAAAAACGGATTTGATAACGCTCTGTATATTGAAAAACAGAGCACAGAGGTTTTACGCCGTGCCGAACAGTTTGGAAAACTGTATATGGAAGTAGGTGGGAAGCTGTTTCAGGATTTTCATGCCGAGCGCGTCTTGCCGGGTTTCGATCCTGATGCCAAAATAAGATTGCTACAAAAACTGGGCGATAGGGTAGAGGTGATAATATGCATTTATGCCGGAGATGTTGAACACAGAAAATACCGCGGTGATTTCGGAATTACATATGATAATGAAGTACTCCGGCTGATCGATGAAGTACGCAGATGGGGTATACCGGTGCGGGGAGTTGTTGTGACGCGCTTTGAGCCGTCAATGGATGCTGCTGCAGGATTTATAGGAAAGCTGCGCAATTTCGGTGTAAAAGTCTATAAGCACGGCATGACCGCCGGATATCCCCTCGAGCCTGAAAGGATACTGAGCGAGGAGGGCTGCGGTAAAAACGAATTCGTAGAAACAAAACGACCGATTGTCGCCGTCATAGGACCCGGTCCGAGCAGCGGAAAGTTTGCTACTTGCCTGACCCAGATTTACCACGAATTCAAACGTGGCAAAACAGCCGGTTATGCAAAATATGAGACATTTCCTGTTTGGAATTTGCCGGTAGATCATCCCGTCAATATCGCTTACGAGGCTGCCACAGCCGATTTGATGGATGTAAATCAGATAGATAACTTTCACTTGGATGCATACGGCGTTTCCGCTGTAAACTATAACAGGGATATTGAAGGTTTTCCCATTCTCCGCACACTCCTCACGCGCCTCATGGGGCAGGATGCATATAAGTCACCTACTGATATGGGTGTCAATTGCGCAGGTTTTGCCATCACCGATGATGCCGTAGTTCGCGAGGCCGCCGGACAGGAAGTTATCCGGCGAAGATTCCAAACTGCGTGTGAAGTGCTCGAGGGAAGATGCAACGAAAAATCTATAGACAGGGTCGACGGCCTGTTGGCAAAACTCGGGCTCAAGCCGGAGGATAGGTCTGTTGTAGTACCGGCGAGAAACGCAGCTGCAGAGGCAAAGGCACTTGGCAAAGGGTTTAATGGCATATACTGCGGAGCGGCAATCCAACTGCATGACGGTACAATAATTACCGGGAAAAACTCGCCTGTAATGCATGCGGCATCGAGCATGATTCTAAATGCGCTGAAACATCTTGCCGGCTTGCCGGACTGGCTGCACCTCATACCGGAGCCATATACCCAGTCGATAATGCATCTTAAATCACATACGTCGCATCAAACAGCATCGAGCCTTGATGTCACAGAATTGCTGATAGCAATCGGTATCAGTTCAGCCAATAGCAATGCTGTAATGCATGCAGTTGAAAAACTCGTAGAGTTGCGCGATTGCGATGTTCATCTTTCCCATGTGGCGGGGGAAGGCAATTCAGCAGGATTGCGCAGATTGGGAGTTGTAGCAACCTGCGATCCCGTTTATCCGTCATCAAACCTTTTTCTGGAATAAAATCATGATAAATAAAGAAACACTGATGTTTCCCGACCTCCAGGCAAGCCTGCTCTGTGATGATGTGCGGCAGGAGAAAAATGGTAAATTCATACTGATAGGCATTTTTGATGCTTTGGCAGTGGCAAAACTGCCGGCAGTGTACTCCAAAATATGTGTCGTTAACAGGTGGTGCTGCGGAAAGGGAGATTTTAAACAAACTACACGCTTGATAGGTCCTGACGGAGTTTCCGTTATAGCTGCAGGAAAGGAAGTTCCAATAAAATTGGCTACCGAATTTCAAACTGCTACAAGCATCGAAATTTTCATGAATACAAAATTTGAACAAAGCGGAACACACTGGATTGAAATCAGTCTGGAAACCAACCTTTCAATACGGTATCCATTAGTTATTAGTCTCGTTGAGCCTAATCCGCAACAGCCGCAGTAAGTTTTATCCTGTTGCCAGCTATGCGATGTTGCTGCCATGGCAGCATGGCAGCCTTTTAAACGAATTCCGCAAAATCTGTCTACAATCTGCAATAGCAAAATGAGAAAAAAAAGATACAAATACGAAACGCATTCACATACTTCAGAAACTAGCCTCTGCGGTCAAAGCAGCGCCGAACAATTAATCCGGTTTTTTAAGAATCTTGATTATACAGGCGTAATAATAACCGATCACTTGTATACCCCGGAGACAGTAAATCTACAGGATAAACCCTGGGAAGCTCTCGTTGAACGCCATTGCTCCGGCTATGATATTGCAGCAGCTGTGGGAGCGCAGATAGGCATTGATGTAATGTTCGCCTGGGAATATAGCTATGGATGGGCGCACTTTCTGACGTACGGACTCGGCAAGGAATGGTTGCTCGATAATCCTGATATTTTTGAATGGGATATTTTTACATACTTTGACCGTATCCATGCTGATGGCGGACGCATTGTGCACGCTCATCCGTTCAGGGAAGGCGTGGAGCACATACATCTCTTCCCGTCAAAAATTGACGCTGTTGAAGCTATTAATATGGGACGAGTTGCTCGTTATAACAGACATGCAAGGGATTTTGCCGTCAGTTTCAACCTGCCGCAAACGGCTGGCTCAGACATTCATTTAACTATAGACAGCAGCAGACTCGGAGGCGTCACCTCATCAGAACGCTTTTCCGATACACATGATTATATGGACGCAGTCCTGGCAGGAGAAGTATCCCTCTTCGGTTCGAATATCTAGAGCCCGGCAAGCCGAGCAGTGGAGAAAAGAGTGATCAGTGGATAGTGGGTAGTACTTGGGAGGCGCAGAATCGTTCTCGTACTCGTACTCGTACACGATTTCATCACAGGAAACTTTCAGTTTCTCATGATCAAGTTTCATTTTCATGCTCGTGTATGGAAAACGTGTACCGCTCCGCTGTGAAACGTGTACGGTCTTCCGGGCAACAGGTTGTTAACCCAATTGGAGGGCGAAAAGAGCATTCACCGGGCGTCATGGAGTCTTGATCCCATGGCGTCAAATATCATTGGCAGTTCGTGTTTCTCCGCAAACCGCAGTCGATACGATTACGACGCCGATAGCGATCCCGATCCTGAACGGCTACCCACTACCCACTAATCACTGGCCCGGCTTGTCCAGGCCTCCGCTGCTCCCCCCTTCCCCAACGGGTTCAGAATTTATTGAATCAAGCGAATCTCGAAACTCCTCGACAAGCTCCGCTACAAGTTCCGGAAGTCCAGGATGAGAAAGATTGGCTTCTATGATTTTCTCAAATGCACTGCCGACAATTATGCCGTCTGCACATGAAGCGAGCAGCCGCGCGTCAGCACCCGTCGATATGCCGAAACCAAGGCACACCGGCAACGGACACGATGCCCTGACTTGAGCCGCGTGCGAACGTATCGACTCAAAATCAAGCCCTCCTGTACCGGTTACGCCAAGCCGCGAAATCAGATACAAAAATCCTCCTGCACCATCAACAAGTTTCGCCAATCTTGCAGAAGTGGTCGTAGGCGCGGCAAGTCGTATAATGTGTATGTTTGTTTCCTCCAATGCAAGAGAGAGCGGCTGCGCTTCCTCCGGAGGCAGATCTACAACGAGCAGACCGTCAATCCCCGCTTTTAAAGCATCACGTGCCAGATTTTCCAGTCCGTATTTAAATATCGGATTGTAGTAGCTGAACACTACAATCGGAGTCTCAGTTACCTTGCGCAAATCAGCCGCCAGGCGTATGGTCGATGTCAGGGATGCTCCGCTTTTCAGTGCCCGCTGAGATGCCCTCTGTATTACAGGACCATCACACGTCGGATCCGAAAACGGAACACCAAGCTCTATAATATCCAGTCCGGAAGTGCAGGCAGTTTTTAGAATTTCCAGACTCGTATCGTAATCCGGATCTCCTGCGGAAATAAAACCGATAAGTGCCTTTTTCTGTTCTTTTGCCAAATTTCTGAAGGTAGTGTCTATTCTATTCATGATGTGCGTCCATATAACGTTTAACATTTTCCAAATCTTTATCCCCGCGGCCTGACAGACAAACCAGAATTATTTCGTCTTTCGGTCGTCTCGCAGCCTCTTCAATAGCACCCGCAAGTGCATGTGCGCTTTCGAGTGCCGGTATGATCCCCTCATATTTACACAATTTGCTGAATGCTTCAACTGCCTGGGCATCAGTTGCCGAAGCGTATTTCACACGTCCTATATCGTGCATAAGTGCGTGTTCAGGTCCTATTCCCGGATAATCAAGGCCGGCAGAAATCGACCACGCTTCATGTATCTGACCGTTGTCATCCTGAAGCAGGTACGTCATGGCTCCGTGCAGACTCCCCGGGGAGCCTCCGTTTATTGATGCAGCATGCCGTGCCGTGTCAAGACCGTCCCCGGCTGCCTCTACGGCAATCATCTCGCATGGGTCGTCCATGAATGGGTAAAACAGACCAATTGCATTGCTACCTCCACCGACTGCTGCAACGAGAAGATCCGGCAACCGTCCCGCATATTTCAAGATTTGCTCACGTGCCTCATCACCGATGATACGCTGGAAATTGCGAACCATTTCGGGGTAGGGGTGCGGTCCGGATACCGTGCCTATCACGTAATACGTATCTGCACTTTCACCTACCCAGTAACGCATGGCTTCGTTCATTGCATCTTTCAGCGTCCCTGTACCGGAGTCAACAGGAATTACCCTGGCACCGAGGAGCTTCATCCTCAGTACGTTGGGTGCCTGGCGCTCAATATCTTCGGTACCCATAAAAATCTCGCACTCCATTCCGAAACGTGCCGCAATAGTTGCAGTCGCAACGCCATGCTGCCCGGCTCCCGTTTCAGCTATAAGTTTCTTTTTACCCATGCGCATTGCGAGTAATCCCTGCCCCACAACATTATTGATTTTGTGAGCCCCTGTATGCGCGCAATCTTCACGTTTTAAATATATCTTTGCCCCTCCGATATGTTTTGTCAGCCTTTCAGCAAAATCTATCGGAGTAGGACGAGCCGCATAATGTTCCAGCATGTTCCTGAATTCAAAAATGAATTCAGGATCAACAGACGCCTTAGCATAGGCTTCTTCCAATTCTTCAAGTGCGGCAATCAGTGTCTCTCCCACATATCTGCCTCCGTAAACACCGAAATGACCGGTAGCATCCGGATATTTGTCTATAATTTTTTGTTTGGTCATATCCTTTTCTCCATACGTTGTTTTAAATTGAATGATTTCATGTCTCTAATCCTCTATTGTCATGTCTGGCAATACTGTTTCATCTCCAGAAAATCCGCCTTTTATTTGGAAGTTTTTTTACTTCCAGGGCTATATTCTTTATAGCATTGTGATCCTTTGTACCGGGAGCTGATTCAGCACCCGAACTTATATCGCAGGCGTCAGCAGCCGCTTTCCTCATCGCCTGCTTAATGTTTCTTGCATGTAATCCTCCTGCTATTCCTAGAGGCACATTAAACATTGCTGCTTTTTGCGCATCAGCCCAATTCCATTCAGCGGCATTGCCTCCCGGTAACATACCGTGTCCACACTCCATAAGTACTGAAATACCGGCAGGCAACATTTCTATTTCTGAAATTCCTCTTACCGCCTTTATTACCCTGAATCCTGCGGAAGATATCGCCATCGCAGTTTCTACAGATTCAGAGCCGTGCAGTTGTACAGATGTCAAACCGGAGAACTTCGCAATTTGCAGCATCTCATCGATCCGACGATCCACAAAAACTCCCACTTTTGCAATCTCATGAGGAAGAGATGAACAAATCTCTGCGGCTGTTTCTGGTGATATGTTGCGCGGACTCCGTTCGTAAAAAACGAACCCGACAGCACCGAATCCCAGTTCAGCACAAAGCTCAGCCGTGGCAGAGTCTTTGATACCGCAGATTTTAGCATTCTCTATTGCGCTGATGCTCATTACACTGTTCCTCCAATTGCGATCATTGATTTCAGCATAGATGCGGGATCGATGCTTCTGCTCAAAGCTTCCCCTACAAGAAACCGTGAAAGTCCCGATTGAAGCTGCCTGGCGATGTCTTCTGCAGAAACGATACCGCTGAGCGAAACGGCAATTATTCCTGACGGGATTCCGGCGGCTATCTTCGCTGCCCGATCGATATCTGTATCAAATGATTCAAGATTGCGGTTGTTTATTCCAATCAAAGTGGCACCAGCATCAAGTGCCCGTGTCAAGTCTGTCTCATCATATACTTCCGTCAGAACATCAAGCCTGTATTTTGCGGAAAGAGTTAGAATCGATTTGAGTTTTTTATTATCCAAAATCCGGACAATCGCAAGCTATGCGTCAGCCCCCATTGCAGCCGTTTCATATACCTGATATTTAGATATTGTGAAATCCTTGCGCAGGATCGGTACTGATGTAACTTCCCTTGCTGCCAGCAAGTCTTCTGTTGAACCTTTGAAGAACCTTGATTCTGTCAACACCGATATTGCGGCAGCGCCTCCGGCTTCGTAAGCTGTTGCAATGCGTGCGGGATCAAGTTCAAGATGTATGTCTCCTTTTGAGGGAGATGCTCGCTAGATTTCTGCAATAATCCGTATGCCTTGACATTCAAGAGATTTTTCAAAACCATGTGGCAGAGTCTGCCGTGCCTCAGCTCTTTCCTGCAAAATCTTCTCCGGAACTGCCTTTCTTGCATTCTCAATTTCTTCACGTTTGGCAGTTATAATCTGATTTAGAAAATTACTGTTTTTTCTTTTATCCATTTTTTGAGTACTCGATCAATCTCACAAGTTTATCGTAAGCAGCACCGGAATCTATTGATTCTTCTGAGCGCCTGATGCCCTCATGCAAATCTTTTACAATGTCGGCAGACAGAAGGGAAGCAGCGGAGTTCAGCAACACAATATTTCGTTTCGGACCCCTAATTTCGCCTTTAAGAATAGATTCAGCAATTTTTGCATTGTCAGCTGCGGCACCGCCCTCAAGATCATCGCTTGTGCAATAGGCGCCAAAATACATATAAGGG
>JAAZFF010000287.1 GCA_012511845.1 Lentisphaerota bacterium | reverse complement strand
CTTTTTTATTTGTTTGTTGTTATGTATCGGTACAGGATACAAATTTCAGTTTCAGGGGAGCGAGTTTTACACCTTTGCCTCCCGATTCAATTTTCTTCATAAGCGTTTTTACCGCTGAAAATGCTGCTGCTTTGCAGGGCACGACCATTTGCATTACCGGCAATCCTGCAAAATCTGATTGACCATCACTGAAAGTCACAAGAGAGAAATCATCAGGAATTTTTAATCCGACATATGCTGCGGCATACAAAATACGCTCAGCACGATCAAAAGAAACTATGCCGTCCGGCGGGTTTTTATCGCGCAGCAGTCGCATGAGTTCTTCCATCTGTGCCTTTGCGGGAAGGTGCCCCAGATTTATCGGTTCAGGCACACTTCTGCCGGCAGCTTTCAAAGCATCTGCAAAGCCGGCGGGACGCTCTATTGCGCTGTGATGCACATCATCAATCCAGTCATGACGCAAGTCAACATACAAAGGTCTGCGACAACCATGCTTAATCAATAGCATTGCCGCATCGTATCCGCCTTTGCGATCGTCGTACCTGACACAGTCGTTTTCAAAAGGGGCATTTATCCATACGGAGGGGATCCGGTATTGTGCCAGCAGTTCATTTATACGGAGCGGGAAGCGATCAGTATAATTCACTATGGCACCATCGCACGACCATCTGCCGAGAAATGTTGGAAGAGTTTCCCTGTCGGTCAGCACCTCATCAGAAAAGCGTCCTATTCTCAAATGCTGTCCTGCCTTTTCAAGCGCTGAACATAAAGAGTGCAGCAGGATTTCCGGCATATGGCAACGGCCTTTATCAGTACTTAGAATGAGCAATACTGCATTGAAGCGACCTTTTTTAACTGCAGCTGCCGACGCATTTGGCAGGAATCCCACATCCCGCGCTATGCGGCGGATTTCCGATGCACGTTTGGCAGTACTGCTCCAGACTTCCTTGTTGCCTCCCCGCAGCACACGGCGAACTGTTGTTTCTGAACATCCCGCTTTTTTGGCTATTCTGGCAACGGGCGTCATCACAGTTTCCTTTTTGAGAGCTGCGGCAGCTTGCCGTTTTCATCATAAACACCATATTCTTCAACAGCGTAGAGGAGTGCACGGATATTTTCGTCAGGTGTATCACGTCCGCACTGATCTCCAGTGCTCAAAACAAAACGCCCTCCCTCGCCTCCATCCAGCATCGCCTGACATGCGGCATCGATCACATCATCGGGCGTGCCGTTGAGCATGACATCAGTTGTGTGTATATTTCCCTTGAGTGTAAGCTTGTGTCCGTACAGGCGTTTCAACTCGGCAAGATTGCAATCGCCCATAGGCGGTATTTCAAGCGGATCAATAATGGATAAATCAGTTTCTTCTGCCATTATTTTAACGAGCTCCTTCTGGGGACCACAAGAATGGACATGTGTATAAAAGCCTTCGGAAACAGCGAGCTCTATGGCGCGTTTCACAGCAGGCAGAGCCAGCTGACGGAATATCTCAACCGTCTGGAAAATGAGGGTGCCTGAACCGCCGACACATAAAAAATCAGGCTTTTCTTCAAGAGCCATTATCTGCTTGAAGCGTTTTTCCACAGCTTCCACACGCTCATGCGCCCATTGCTCATGTTTATCAGGATTGT
>JAAZFF010000030.1 GCA_012511845.1 Lentisphaerota bacterium | reverse complement strand
GATCTGCGCTCCGCCCTTGAGGCTTCGTATGCAGAACATGGCACGAAGCTGGATTTTGAGGCGAAGCTTGTTGATGCTGAAAATTCCCTGCTTGCTGCCCGGGAAGAAATGGAAAAAACGAAAGCTGATGCACTGAAACATTCTGAGAAATTTACAGCCCTTAAGAAGGAGCTGGAGGCTCTGAAAGCTGAATCAGAAAAAAATCTTAAAGACTCAGGATTGAAAACGAAAGAATTGGAGAAGAAGCTTTCTGATGCAAGCAAGCGGTTGACGGAAAGGGACAGCAAATGCGTTGAACTTGAGGGCGACCTGGAGAACGCAAAGGATGAAGTGCGTAGTTTGCAAAAAGAACTTCAAGAGCAGGATAAGCGAGTTGGGGAATATAAACAGTTGGCGGAAACGGCTAACAGCAGTATTAACGAATTGAATGAAGCGGCAAATTGGCTTCGCACCAAGCTGACTGAATTGGCAGATGAAGCAACAGATAAATTTTATGTGCCGGAATTAAAGACGATCGAACACAAAGGTGTTTCAGAAAACGGCACTGATGATGCAACAGTAAAAATGTCGGAGGCTGAAGTTGTTGAGCCTGAGATTGTTTCTGCCCAAAAAACTTTTTCGAAGGGAAGGATCAGGGCTGTAAGTGATGTTGAGAAAATCTCTGCCATTGAGAATCAGTTGCACCGGGAGCTTTCCGGCATAGGGGCAAAAAAGGCACGAACTGCGGAGGCAATGCGTAAGGAGAAATCTTCGAGAGACGGGTTTATAGGGGGCGTTTTCAGGAGGAAGAAATAGTGTCAGTTGAAATTCAGCACTAAACAGGGAAAGATGGCAGACAAATCTGAAAAAAAACAGAGGAAAGAGATATCGCCCGAAGAAACCGAGTGGTTCGTCAGGATGAGCGACGGCTCTGTTTATGGTCCAATTGATACAGAAGGTTTATTAAACTGGACTGAAGATGGACGCATAATGCCGGATGATGAAGTGTCTGTTGATCGTGCTGAATGGAGTCCCGCCAAAGATTTGCAGGCGTTGGGTATGGAGGTTATGGTGGAGCTCTCGAACGGAAATTTTCTGGGACCCTTTAACACTACTGCCATTGAGCTCCTTATAAAAGAGGGGAAGATACCGGAGAAAGCCAGGCGTTTTCATGTGAGTGAACTCGAAAAAAATAAAGCACCGGCGCAGGACGAGACGGCTCAGGGAGATTCCCTTTTTGATTTTGAGCGGCAGGATAGTGAAGATATTGTTTTTGAAAAAGATACCGATAATGGAAACAAAGTGACTGTGGAAAAAATACAAGCAGAGTATGAGGAAAAGCTTGCCGAACTTAAACATCAATATGATGATGCTACGGCGCAATGGGAGAGGGAACTCGATGCGCTTCGCGGTGAGCTTGAAACGGTGAGAGAAAAATTGTCGGAATCAGAAGAAAAGCTGACACATTCGGTAAAGGCGGAAGAAGAATTAAAGGTACTCCACGATAAGTTGTCAGGTGAGAACGCCCGCTATCGTACTGAACTGGAGGATGCGGCTAAAGGCGAGGAGGCTTCAGCGCGGCTGGAAAGTGAATTGGGAGCATTGCGTGACGAGCTTGAGACAACGGCCGGTAAGCTGTCGGAATCAGAACAGCAACTGCAAAAGTCTTTGAAAGCTGAAGCGGAGCTCAAGGCACAATATAAGAACTTGTCTGAAGAGAATGCCCGCTTTCGTGCAGAGCTGGAGGAATCCGAGCAAATTCTTGATAAAGTGAAAAAAACTACAGCTTTGCAGGATGAGTTGACGGGATTGGTGTCAGAAAACTCTTCATTGAAGCAAAAACTGGATGATGTGAACATGCAGTTTGCTGAGCTGCAATTAGAGTTTAATGAATTGCTTGCTTTTTCAAATGAGCGTGATGCAACTTCAAAGGACAAGATCAGGGAGCTGACGAAACGTCTTGAGACAAGTCCTGAAGTGGGTTTTTCGAGTTCGACTTCGGAAAGCATACTGGGGTCGCAGCGTGTTATAAACGATCTGGAGAGCAGACTTGAGGATGCTGTTGGAGAGGTTGAGGAGTTGCGTGCATCACTTGTGGAGGCAAATGCCCGCGCAGCCTCTGCGGGACGTCCCGGTACCGAGGATATAACAACAATAAAAGACTTTGCAAACGGTGCTCTTGAATTATTGCGAAAAACTCTTGAAGAAGAGAAAGAACGCAATACTGCCGCCCGTGCAAACAGTGCCGACCTGCAAAGTTCATTACACGATGGGATTTCCAATCTGGAACGTATTTTACGGCGCGAGCCGGGCGAGGCTTCACGTTCGGAAGCAGTTGCTTTACGCCTGGAGAAACAGGCTGCCCAACTTCAGCAGGAGCTCGATGTACTACGCCGGCAACATGCGGCTGATTTGGCGCGTGCTGCAGAAAATGAAAAGGCACTGGAGGGTCGCTTCAGATCGATTGCACAGAAAGAAGCCCAGTTGCGGGAAAAACTTTCACGTGTTGAACAGCGTACGGCAGATTATGACTCATTGAGCAGCAAATTGCGCAGGAGAGAGAGTGCGCTACTTGCTGCTGAAAAAGATTTTGAGGAAGCGCGTCAGCAATGGCAGATTGTTGAATCAACTTTACAACATAGAATTGAGGAGTTGGAAAGAGGTTCCGGATTCCTTTTTGACGATGATGACGATTCTGATACTGATACATAGGGCACTTTAATAGAGAAGAAATACATACAGGTAGATTAAGTTATGAGAGACACTAATACGGAAGAAGATTCCAAATCGAATAAAAACGATTTCAAGGAAGATTTTGAGAGCATGGTTGCGTTATCGCGCATAAAGGATGAGGAAGAATCATTTCCTGTTTTACGTGCATTCCAGCAGTTTTTAGAATCTGAACGGGAAATTGCCCGCAAGCGCCAGCTCATGCTGACAGCCGGATTTTTGGGAGCTATTGTGGCACTCGTTCTACTATTCAGCATTATAGGCGTTATTTTGTTCAGTAAAATTATAAGCCACGGCACCCGACAGCAGGACAGGATGTTCGAGTTGCTTGCCAGCCGCGAGGGTGTTGTAGAAAAGGTTGTTCCAGAAGCTGTGCCCGTTACTGCGAAAATTGAAACGGATCCGGTTTTGGCAGAATTGCTCGAGGAGCTCAGGCTGTTGCGTGAGGAGAAAGACGCTGCGGAAAAGCTTGCCGGGGAAAAGAGACTCTTGGATGATAAATCTGTTGAAGAAGATGTTGAAGAATTATCGTCTGAAGAAGTCAAACCTTCAAGAGAAGAGATCTGGAAAAGCAGGGGCATATACTCCAGTCTGCCTAAAAGGCATGCCGATGTTGATACAGTTGATGCGGTAGAAAAGCCGGCTGATGAGGTGAAGTCCGGGCATGAAGTGAAAGAATCTGAATTGCTAGGCGAAGCTGTGGCAGAACCAATTCATGATGATGCGAAGATTGCTGCGGCAGGCAGTAATGAATCTGCTCACACAGAGACAGCAATTGCCGCAAACATCGGTCCTGAGGAAGTTATGAGTTCGGACGTGGATACGGAGGGCGAATCAAATCGGATCAAATTTCGTCAGGTTCGTGTTATGAAGGCGCCTGAAGGATTCAGGTCTGCTGATATTTCCCTTGTTACTTCTGATCGCAGAAAAGTGCCCTGGAGAATAGTAATGCCGATAGAAAGCTCTCATGAGGAAGGGCTTGTCGAATGAGATTCAGTGTATTGGCAAGTAGCAGCAAGGGAAATTGCATATATGTGGAGTCCGATGAAACGCGCGTGTTGATTGATGCGGGGCTTAGCCACAGGAGAACAAAAAACAAGCTGGAAGAAATAGGGGTTGATTTTGCCAGCCTCGATGGTATATGCATTACTCATGAACATACGGATCATACGCGGGGGATACCTGTTATGTATAAGCAGCATCAGGTGCCGCTTTTTGCAACGGACGGGACCAGTGTAGCAGTAGAGCTTTCGGCGGGAAAAAGTTTTGAATGGAGTGTTTTTGAGCCGGGCATGACGTTCAAGATTGGCAATCTTCTTTTTGAGACTTTTTCCGTATCGCATGATGCAAGCGATCCTGTTGGCTATGTTATAAGTGACGGTAAACGTCGCTTGGGTATAGCCACAGATATGGGAATGGCATCCGATTTGACAACATATCATCTTAAGGGATGTAATGCGCTTATTTTAGAGTTTAATCATGATGCGACCATGCTCGAAAATGCTGATCGCCCTTGGTCTTTGAAAAGTCGCATTATGAGCAATAAGGGGCACCTTTCCAACGAACAGGCTTACGAATTATTGAAGGGTATAGCCGGTAAAGAATTAGAAACTGTGTTCCTTGCTCATTTGAGCGAGGAGTGTAATACACCTGAGATAGCTGTAAATTATGCTAAAGAAGCTCTTTCCAGCAGGGGGCTGAATAATACCAGGATTTACTGGCCGAATTTGACGTTTGAGCTCATCAAGGTATAAAACATGGTGAAAAAACGTTTGGTTAATAAGGCTGTAGGTGCTATACTCACGAATTAATGAAATCGCACGGTAAGCGGGCGGGTTTTTTTTGGAGTTAAAACTAGTGACTTCTAACGACGAATATGTTCTTCAGATTTTAATGGAAAACAATGTTGTTTCCGATGAGACTGTATCCCTGGCGGCAGCCAAGATGAAAGGAGACGGTCTTTCAGTCGTAGACATTCTTGTAAGAGACGGGATGTTGAGCGATGTAGTAGTTATGGACACTGTGGCGAGAGCCTTCGGCATGGAGTTTGTTGATATTTCGCAGGTTGAATTCAACAACGAAACACGCGAACTTCTGCCTGGTGAACTGGCTAAAAAGTTCAAGGTGGTACCGCTGTATGAATCCGGCAATACTCTCACTGTTGCCATGGCGGATCCCATGAACTTTGAAACGCTCGACGGACTTCGTTATGCTCTTAACAGGGATGTCGAAGGTGTGATAGCACCTGTCGGGCAAATTATTGAATCTCTTGGGATGTTATATCCTGAGCAGGATATTTCTGAAATAGATTCCATTATCGGAGCTTACCAGGAGGCTCAAGGAGTAGAGGCGGCAACCGGAGGGAATGTCGGGCTCGAAGAACAGCTTGTTGTTTCTGATGCTGGCAATGCTGCCGCTCCGATCGTAAAGCTTTGTGCCCAGATAATTATGCGGGCTTTTCTATCCAGGGCATCTGATATTCACCTGGAGCCTATGGGAAACCGCTTCAGGGTGAGATTCAGAATTGACGGTGTTCTCCATGAGCAGGAGCCGCCGCCAAGGAGATTGCAGGGAGCTATCCTGCAGCGTTTCAAGCTTATGGCAAACATGAAGCTTTCGGAAAAACGCATACCCCAGGACGGCAGAATACAAATAAGGGTAAAGGGCCGAGAGCTGGATTTGCGCGTTTCAACAGTTCCCACAGGGCACGGCGAAAGTATTGTAATGCGTATTCTAGATAAGCAGAATCTTGCATTAGGCTTGCCCGAACTTGGTTTTATGACAGATGACCAGCAGTTTTTCGAACATCTGATATCTCTGCCTGATGGTGTAATCCTGGTAACCGGTCCGACCGGATCCGGCAAGACTACTACACTGTATGCCTGCCTGGGGCAGATAAACAAGCCCGATCGTAAAATCATCACAGTGGAAGATCCTGTCGAGTATCAGATGACCGGCATTAATCAGGTGCATGTTCATGCTGAGATAGGCATGACCTTTGCTGCTGCCTTGCGTTCCATACTTCGCCAGGCACCGAATATTGTAATGATTGGTGAAATCCGGGATATTGAAACCGCTTCCATTGCTACGGAAGCTGCCCTGACAGGTCACCTTGTGTTCTCAACACTGCATACCAATGATGCTCCGGGTGCCATAACACGTTTGCTCGATATCGGTGTAAAGCCATTTCTTGTAGCATCAGCTGTTCGTGCCGTAATGGCACAGCGCCTGGTCAGAACGATATGTAATGAATGCCGTGAGGCATTTGACCCTGCACCATCGCAGCTTGGTAGCTTAAATCTGAATCCGGCAGATTACGCCAATGCTCAATTGTACAGGGGGCATGGGTGCCACAGATGCAATCAGACAGGGTATAAGGGGCGAAAAGGAATTTTTGAAATCTTCAAGATTGATGATGCAATCCAACAGCTGATTTTCAACAATGCTGATGCGAGCGAGTTGCGCACGGTAGCCAGAGAATCAGGTATGCGTACATTGCGTGAAGATGGTGTACGTAAAGTGCTTTCAGGTCTGACAACTGTTGAGGAGGTTTTGAGAGTAACAATGGGAGATGAAGACTAACAATGAATGATGACGGAAATTTTGAAATGGACCAGCTGCTGCAGATGGCAGTAGATTTAAAAGCCTCCGATCTGCATATATCGGTGGGACTCCCCCCCATGTTGCGTATACACGGCGATTTGCAGCAACTGGATTTGGATCCCCTCACACCGGCTGACACTGAGCGGTTGGTTAAAAGCGTAACTTCACCGGAGCATCAACAGCTGCTGCAGGAAGAGGGCGGCACAGATTTTGGTTTCGCCTTTGGTGATCAGGCACGTTTTCGTGTAAGTGTATTTAAAGCTAAAGGTGAATACGGCACTGTGTTGCGGCAAATACCGAACGACATGATGCCGTTGGACAGGATCGGCCTTCCGGCACAGGTGGCTGAGTTGCTCTACAGACCGAGAGGCCTGGTTCTTGTAACGGGACCTACGGGCTCCGGTAAAACAACAACTCTGGCAAGCATGATTAACTTCATCAATGAGAGGCGTTCATGCCACATCATAACAGTTGAAGACCCGATCGAGTATTACCATGAGCATAAAAACTCGATCATCACCCAACGGGAAGTAGGCGCTGATGTTCCTTCATTCAGTGAAGCTCTGCGCCGGTCTCTACGGCAGGATCCGGACGTTATACTGGTCGGTGAAATGCGTGACCTTGAAACCATGCAGGCTGCCATAACAGCGGCTGAAACAGGGCACCTTGTTTTTGCAACACTCCACACCACGGGCGCTGCCAGTACAGTGGACCGTATTGTGGATTCTTTCCCGACTGATCAGCAAGAGCAAGTTCGCATGCAGTTGTCTATCGGACTTGTTGCTGTTATATCTCAAGTGCTTTTGCCAAGAGTAGACATACCCGGTCGCTGCGCCGCATTCGAAATTATGATAAACTCGCCTGGAATCGCTGCCATGATCAGGGATGGGAATACTCACCGCATAACCTCAGACATACAGACCGGTGCGAAGTTTGGTATGCAGACCCTTGACTCGCACTTGCTCAGCTTGTACATGGCAGGCAGAATCAGCTATGATGACTTGATAACCAAGTCAAGAGATCCGGATACTCAGGTAGAAAAGATCAAGGAACTGTCCGGAGGTGTCAGTTGATCTCAATCGGGGAATAAGAGGGCAGTGCATTGAACGAAAATAAATACAGCATTGATCCGGTACTGTCGGTAGCAAATATGAATGCGCTGCTGAACGATGCCGCCTGTGACGAAATCTTGGATGAGCAAAATAGAACAGGTAAATCAGTTCGTGATATAATTGTTGACGGCGGGTATCTTGCGGAAGATGACCTGCTTGGTGCGATGGCAGCCTACAGCGGCAGTGAAGTTGTTTCTCTGCTGGGTGCCGATATTCCGTCTGAAGTCTTGCGAACAGTACAGGGGAGTGTGGCACGTTTGTATGGAATAATGCCTGTTGAAGCGACACCTATGAGCGTCACTCTGGCTATCTCCTCCATACCTAGCCCTATAGTTTCAGATGAGCTGGCGTTTGTGTTGTCAAGAGAAATAGTCTTTGAACTGGCAAGACAGTCCGAAATATTGGAATGCATCAGCCGGTACTACGGCGACGATTCTTCAATGGCCGATAACTTCCTGGCTGGTATTGAAGAAATGGATATCGGGGAACTCGGCGTGGGAGAAGGCGAGGACATGGATGAGAACGCCCTTGTCAGTGCTTCTGCTTCAGCTCCCGTTGTCCGTCTTGTTCAGTATGTACTCTTACAGGCAGTGAATGCCCGTGCTTCCGACATTCACTTTGAGCCGTTCGAACATGAGTTTCATATAAGATACCGTGTTGATGGAGCCCTGTATGAGATGACGCCGCCGCCGAAATCTCTTGCTCTTCCGGTTATTTCACGTGTAAAAGTGTTGTCAGGTCTTAATATCGCTGAGCGACGTTTACCGCAGGATGGACGTATACAACTGCCGGTAGGCGGCAGGATGATCGACTTCCGTGTATCATGCCTTCCTACGCAGTTCGGTGAATCTGTAGTGCTTCGTGTTCTCGACCGCTCTGTTGTGTCGCTTGACCTGGAGAACCTGGGAATGGCCGAGGATCTTTACAACGATCTTTGTGCCGATATCGAGAAGCCAAACGGAATTATCATTGTTACGGGTCCGACAGGCTCGGGCAAGACTACCACTCTTTATTCATGTTTGCGAAGAATTAATAAAGAAGGAGCCAAGCTGCTAACTGCAGAAGAACCCGTTGAATACGATATCGACGGAATAGTTCAAGTTCCGGTCAACCCGGTTCAGGGCAATACATTCCCCCTTGTGCTCCGGGCTTTTCTGCGTCAGGACCCGGATATAATAATGATTGGAGAAATTCGTGATCTGGAAACAGCGCAAATAGCTATCCAGGCATCGCTTACAGGTCACCTGGTTTTTACAACTCTACACACAAACGATTCAGCCGGTGCTGTAACACGTCTTATCGACATGGATGTTCCCCCATATCTTATCGCATCTACATTGGAGGCAGTGCTCGGCCAGCGTCTTGTCAGAACTATCTGCAAAACCTGCAAGACGGAGTATGAGCCTACACCGGATATCCTGCAGAAGATGTCTTTGACTCCTGAACAGGTGCAGGGGAGAATGTTCAGTTTTGGTGCCGGATGCGATAATTGCAATCAGAGCGGCTACAAGGGAAGAAAAGGCTTGTACGAATACTTGTCTATTTCAGATCCTATAAGGACGTTGATAACGGAAAGACGCCCAACACTCGTGATACGTGAAAAAGCACGCGAACTTGGAATGCGTACGATGCGGGAAGACGGCGTGCAAAATATACTGGATGGGAACACAACTGTAGATGAAGTACTCAGGTATACATAGTACTGTTGAAATGGAGTTTTAAAAAGTGGAAAAAATTATTATAGCGGGAAGCGGACCGGCAGGGTTGACTGCTGCCATTTATATAGCAAGGGCAGGTTTTACACCTCTTTTGATCGATGGCTTCCAGGTTGGCGGACAATTAACTCAAACGGATAAAGTTGAAAATTTCCCAGGCTTTCCGGATGGAATCGGTGCTCTGGATTTAATGGATCGCATGAGGCAACAGGCGGAAAACCTGGGGGTGCGGTTTGTGTCCGGCGAGCTCTCAAGTATAGAAATTGCACCTGATGGCAACATTATATGTTCACTGGGAGATGGAACCAAGGTTACTACTGTAGCTTTAATAGGAGCAACCGGGGCAACAGCAAGAAAGCTTGGAATGGAATCCGAAGCAAAATACACCGGGCTGGGTGTTTCGGGTTGCGCTGTTTGTGATGGGCCTTTTTACAGGGGTAAAAAAGTGGCAGTAATTGGCGGTGGAGATACGGCGTTGGGAGATGCCGTATATCTGGCACGGATATGTGAATCTGTCGACCTCATTCACAGGCGTGATGAATTCAGGGGTGCGCAAATTGCGAGAGATCGCGTAATGGAAAATGAGAAAATTAAAATCCATTGGGACAGCGTACCCGACGAAATACTTGGTACTGATGCGGAAGGCGTAACAGGTATCAGGATAAAAAATAAAATCTCCGGTGAGCTGACTGAATTGCCGGCAAGCGGAGTATTCGTAGCAATAGGGCATAACCCTGTTACCGGGTGGGCGTCAGGATTGCTGGAACTTGATGAAGAGGGGTACTTTAAAACAAATAATACTCTGACGAATGTTCCCGGCATTTTTGTAGCTGGCGACGTCCAGGATCGGTTATACAAGCAAGCTGTTACTGCAGCAGCTTCCGGTTGTATTGCGGCACTGGCGGCTGAGGATTACTTGAGGAGTAAATAGCAATAACTGATTGCTGATTTCCATTAGAAACGCGAGGGAAATATAAATATATGAACAATCGAACAGTAAAACCTGCCCTCGCGCCCGTATCACGAGGCAGAAAGACTATATCTGAGAAAAGATTTTACAGGTTTCTTAATCGTAGCATCCGGTGCCTGGCAGCGGCGTATGTCTTGGCTTTTGTAACAGGGTGTGCCACTTGCCCGCTTTGCGGGTCCGACTGGCGACGAGCCGGGGAAGTTGAGCTGGAAACTGAACCTCAACCTGATTTGAGAAAACTCAGCGGAACTGTTTCCTGCATTGAGCGTGTCGCTGTTCTGCCCACTTTTGAGGTGAAGGTAAGGCTCACAAGGCTTGATGTCGCTCCTCAAAAACAGGAAATAGTTAAAGAAGAAAGCATTAAAGGCTTTAATGACTTTCCCGTGCCTTTTGAGCTGGAATACGATCGTGCTAAATTGAACGTTAATGGCTCTTACGGGCTTGTGGCAGAGCTTGTTTCTCAGGGTTCTGTGCTTTTTCGTACTGATACACAGTACAGAGTTTCGGTTGAGGAGGAGCAAGCTCCATTAGATTTGATTATTGTAAGAACTACTGCAGATTAGAAATAACACTACAGTTAAATAAATAGGACAAGAGAAGGTATGGAACGCAACGACATCTCCAAGGTGTTGATAATAGGTTCAGGACCAATAGTAATTGGTCAGGCTTGTGAATTTGACTACTCCGGAACGCAGGCATGTAAAGCTCTGAAGGAGTGCGGGTACAAGATCGTACTTGTCAACTCTAATCCGGCAACGATAATGACTGATCCGGTGATGGCTGATGCTACGTACATTGAACCGCTTAACGTAGCACGTCTTGAACAGATAATTGACCAGGAGCGACCTGACGCCCTGCTGCCTAATCTGGGAGGACAAACAGGTCTGAACCTTGCTCTCTCCCTCTCTAAATCCGGAGTTCTTGAAAAGTATAACGTAAAAGTAATAGGCGTTAATCTTGATGCTATTGAGCGTGGTGAAGATCGGGAGATTTTCAAGGAAACAATGAAGTCGCTGCAAATTGAAACGCCTCGCAGCGAAGTAGCCCATACTGTTGATGAAGCTGAAGCTGTTGCTGCCAGGCTTGGTTTTCCCGTTGTGATACGTCCTGCTTATACTCTCGGCGGTACAGGTGGGGGACTCGTATATAATATTGAAGAACTTCGTGTTGTTACGGCGCGCGGACTGGAAGCCTCCATGACGCACCAGTGCCTTGTAGAGGAGTCTGTCAAAGACTGGGAAGAGCTCGAGGTAGAAGTTGTGCGAGATGCTTCCGGACGGATGGTGCCGGTGTGTTTTATTGAAAACATCGATCCGATGGGTGTTCATACAGGCGATTCCTTCTGCTCTGCACCCATGCTGACAATAAGCGAGGAAACTAAAAACCGGCTGCTAGATTACGCCTTTCGTATTGTCGATACTATAGGCGTCATAGGCGGCACTAATGTGCAGTTGGCTCATGATCCTGAAACAGGCAGAATT
The DNA here is from genome assembly GCA_012511845.1 of Lentisphaerota bacterium. GTDB lineage: Bacteria > Verrucomicrobiota > Kiritimatiellia > RFP12 > UBA3636 > JAAZFF01. The sequence continues at coordinate 8,485 of JAAZFF010000030.1, read as the reverse complement.
GTAGTAATAGAGATAAATCCACGCACATCCCGCTCTTCAGCCCTTGCTTCCAAAGCAACGGGATTTCCGATCGCATTTATTTCTGCGAAACTGGCTGCTGGTTACCTGCTTTCGGAAATTCCATATTGGAGGGGTACGGGGCTGGATCAGTATGAGCCGCACGGTGATTATGTGGTGCTCAAGTTTGCCCGATGGGCCTTTGAAAAATTCCGGGGTGCTGAGGATAAGCTGGGTACACAGATGAAGGCTGTGGGTGAAGTGATGTCCATCGGTAAAACGTATAAGGAAACTTTTCAGAAAGCTATCCGTGCACTCGAGAACAGGCGGCATGGTCTCGGTTTTGCAAAAGACTTCAACAGCAAAAGCCTTGAAGAACTGCTTGATATGTTGCACGATGCTACAAGTGAACGCCAGTTTATCATGTACGAGGCAATCCGCAAAGGGGCTACAAATGAACAGCTCCACAAGATGACTGCTATAAAGGATTGGTTTATCGGACAGATGCGTGAATTGGTCGAACTGGAGGAGCAGATCCTGAAATACAAGGGAACCCTGCCACCGGATGAAAAACTCATAACGGCTAAACGTGATGGATTTTCCGATAAATATCTGGCACAAATTCTAAGTATAAAAGAATCTGCTGTTCGCAAGAGACGGACAAAGCTCGGCGTTGTTGAGACGTGGCATCCGGTACCTGTAAGTGGTGTACTTGATATGGCTTATTATTACTCTTCCTACAACGGTTCAAAGGACGAAGTACCGGTTTCCGACAACAGGAAAAAAGTAATGATACTCGGGGGAGGACCGAACAGGATAGGGCAGGGCATAGAGTTTGACTACTGCTGTGTCCATGCTGCGTTCGCTTTGAGAAGCCTGGGATATGAAACTATAATGGTCAATTGTAATCCTGAAACAGTTTCAACAGATTATGATACCAGCGACAAACTTTATTTTGAACCGGTAACTTTGGAAGATGTTCTGCAGATTTATGAAAAAGAAAAACCCTGCGGAGTAATTGTACAGTTCGGGGGGCAGACCCCGCTCAATATCGCTCGGGAACTGGCAGATGCAGGTGTGAAAATACTTGGTACAAGTATTGATTCCATAGACATAGCTGAAGACCGTGATCTTTTCAGAATGCGTATGGAAAGACTGAATATCCCAATGCCGGAATCGGGGATGGCGGCAAACATAAAAGAAGCTGTAAAAGTTGCATCTAAAATCGGCTATCCCATAATGATTCGTCCTTCATTTGTGCTGGGCGGTCGCGGGATGGAGGTGATCTACGATGAGGAAATGCTCCGTGAATATGTTGAACGGGCTGTTGGCGTTACGCCGGAGCGTCCGTTGTTGATTGATCGCTTCCTGCAAGGTGCTCTCGAATGCGAAGCTGATGCACTTTCCGACGGCAAGGATGTTTTCATACCGGCAGTAATGGAACATATCGAACTGGCAGGCGTTCACTCCGGAGATTCTGCATGCGTTATTCCGCCGGTTTCTATTTCCGAAGAAAACCGTGATACAATACTTGAGTATACGCGTTCCATAGCTCAGGAGCTCCACGTTACGGGGTTGATGAATATGCAGTATGCAATTGAAAATGGCAAAGTATACGTGATCGAGGCAAATCCCAGAGCCTCACGAACTGTTCCCCTTGTTTCCAAGGTTTGTAATATACAAATGGCACAGGCAGCAACGCGGCTTATGATGGGTGAAACGCTTTCCTCACTGAAACTTGATACGCACGAGATTCCTCATTTCGGCGTAAAAGAATCAGTGTTCCCGTTTTCCAAGTTTTCCGAGGTTGACCCTGTTTTAGGTCCGGAAATGCGCTCTACCGGTGAAGTTCTCGGAATGGCAGACACTTTCGGACTGGCTTTTTACAAGTCGCAGGAGGCAGCTGATGGTGCGTTGCCTACAGAACATGGAGGCAAGCTGCTCGTAAGTCTTTCGGAAAAGCCGGCCCAGGCAATAGATGTTGTCCAGGAATTTAAAGATTTGGGGTTTTCAATTATCGGCACAAGCGGAACGATAAGGTGGCTTGCTGAAAATGGCATAAAAGGTGAAACAGTCAACAAGATAGGTGAGGGACGTCCGAATGTGTTGGACCTTATTCTCAACAATGAGGTTAAACTCGTTTTGAACACTCCTTCGGCCCGCAGAGATTCACGTGCTGATGACGCATCTATAAGAAAAGCAGCAATAAAATACAGGATTCCTTACCTTACTACTCTTGCGGCTGCAACAGCAGCCTCAAATGGAATTCGTGCTGCCCGCACAACGCAGGGTGGAGTTAAATCTCTTCAGGCATACCACGCTGATATAAAATAGACTTGGATAATGGCTGCTACTGAATCCAATTTTGATGAAATCTCCGGTTCTATTGATAAAATAGTTTACCATAACAAGGAAAGTGGATACATTGTTTTAAGCTTGCGTGTTGCAGGCGGCACTGCAAATGGCAATCTTGATGCTACGGTAGTTGGAAAAACATCTAACGCCTGGGAAGGCGAAGAAATAAAAGCTCGCGGTAACTGGAGACGCCATCCCAAGCATGGATTGGAGTTTCATGCAAGCGAAATTGAATGTATTGTACCTACATCTCTTGAGGGCATAAGCAGATATCTTTCAAGCGGGGCAATCAGGGGAGTCGGAAAAGTATATGCAGAAAGAATAGTAAACCATTTCGGTGAAAAAACACTCGATATAATAAGCAAAAATTCAGCCCGCCTCCGCGAGATACCTGGAATTGGTGAGGTCAGGCTCAAAAAAATCCGAAAGTCCTGGGAACAGCAACATGGCGTGCGCAATACGATGATTTTTTTGCAGGCTAATGGAATAGGCACAGCGCAAGCTTCTAAAATTTACCGTACATACGGTGCTGACGCTATTGCTGTTGTCAAAAAAAATCCGTATCGTTTGTGCAGGGATGTATCCGGGATAGGTTTTATAAAAGCAGACGCGATAGCCAGAAAAGTCGGAATAGAAAGCGATTCCATTATTCGTGCACGTGCCGGACTTTTTTATACTTTAATGAAGCTTTCCGATGAGGGACACTGTTTCTGCAACGGCACAGAATTACTGCTCAATGCTGAAAATCTGCTCAATATAGGAGTTAATATTCTCGACGAAGCACTCGATGAAGAAGTTGAGGCAGGTGAGCTTATACGTGAGGGAGAGCGCATTTATCTGAAAAATTTGTATTTTTCAGAAGTTGGAACTGCCCTGCGGTTACGCTCTATAATGAATACACGCGTCTTATTTAAGCCGATACGGGTAGATGCTGCTGTAAAGTGGGCTACTGAAAAATTGACTATTTCGCTTTCAACAAAGCAGGTGGAAGCTTTAAAAATGGCTCTGTCATCGAAGATCTCGGTCGTTACAGGAGGTCCGGGAGTTGGCAAAACTACGATTATCAAGGCCCTGAATGATATCTGGCGTGCCAGGGGCCTTGATGTTCGTCTTGTTGCTCCTACAGGACGAGCAGCCAGGCGTATGGCAGAGTCTACAGGGCATGATGCTCAAACAATACATCGCTTGCTGAAATATAATCCGAGAACACAGGCATTCGAATATGATGCAAACAACCAACTGGAGGCTGATGTAATAATAGTCGACGAATGTTCGATGATTGATATAGAGCTTATAGCTCGTTTTCTGGCAGCTGTCCAATCCTCATCAAGTCTTGTTCTGGTTGGAGATATAGACCAGCTGCCCAGCGTCGGACCGGGCAACGTACTGAGGGATATAATAAAATCCGGTGAAATACCCTTTACTGAACTTGATGTGGTTTTCCGCCAGCAGCAGGGCGGGAATATTATCCGAAACGCTCATCTCGTTAATTCCGGAAAACAGATAGACGAATCTGCAGATGAAGACAGCGATTTTTTCTTTATTAAATGTGATGAACAGGAGAGAATGGCTGCAAATATAGTAAAACTTGTTCAGCATCGTATTCCGTTGAAATACGGCTTATCTCCTCTTGAGGATATTCAGGTGCTTACGCCCATGAGAAGAGGTCAATTGGGATATGACAATCTGAATCTCATGCTACAGGATGTACTCAACCCCGGAGGCGTTTCTGTTAAAAAATTTGGCAGAAAATATCGAGTTGGTGATCGCGTAATGCAGATTCGCAACAATTATGACAAAGATGTGTTTAACGGTGATCTCGGGTTCATAAAGTCGATTTCTCCCGATTCATCAAAAATGATTGTGGATTTTGATGGGCGTACAGTTGATTATGACTTCAGCTCTTTAGATGAACTGGTGCACTCTTACGCCATATCAATTCACAAGTCGCAGGGAAGCGAGTACCCGGCGGTGGTAATGGTAATAGCACGCCAGCACTTCATGCTTCTGCAACGCAATCTGCTCTATACGGGCATAACACGCGGCAAAAAACTTGTCTGCCTGATAGGAGACCCGTACGCTGTAAAAATGGCAATAAAAAACACTGATACCCACACCCGAAACACATTTCTTTCTGAACGGATCAGGTCAGGTGCCGAGTATCCGGGGCAGTAGCTGCAGGACAAGGCAGGGCACCGCTCTCCGGGTGCGCCGTGGTTGCGAGGTAATCTCAATAAGGTCAATAGGGTCAATGAGGTCAAAGAAGAGTGCCGGCGCAAGAAAACTGGAGGGCGAATGTCCTCGTGAGCCGCTTCGAATCGCATGCGGTTCGCGGGGACGCTCACCCTCCATAATGTAAAGAAGGCACAATCGTTCTCGTTCTTGTACTCGTACTCGTTCACGATTTCACCTTCACATACCCATCCTCGTGTACGGGTATGTGAACGAGAACAGAAACGATTATGCGCCTTATATCATGGAGCAGAAATACTATTATCTCTATCGTCAGGTAAGGTTTGTTTTTCCCTTATTATATATGGGGGTGCGCAACTGATCAGATGAATCAGCGGTGCAGTTTTTTTGGTCTTCTTTAGGCCCTTGCAAGTTGTGCAGATGGTTTTTCTCGTTCCACCCCTCTGGCTCATCTTTATTTCCATAAAACCTGTCCCATCGCAATCTTCACATGCAATGGTGTATTGTGTTTCAATCGGAAGTTTGAATCTTTCTCCGCTGCGAAACCTTCTCATAACGATTTCCGGATCAATTGGCTTAACGACAGTGCAAACTCGAATCCGTTTAGTACTTCCCAGATAGGATAGAGGATAGATTTCGCCGGTATCCTCCAGGTTTAGAGTATAGGTCGTATCATCTAAAAGCGAGTCATCTCCATCAGTGCGTACAGCAAGATATATTTCTCCGGAAGTACAGAGGAAGAAGCATGAAGAAATTCTTCTTGCAACCTTGACTTTAGTCACTTCCTGGTTAGTTTCTCTTTTGTAGCCGAAAGGTGTTTTTACATACGAAGCTTTTTCAAAAAGATCCTTCACCAAAGTATCCATTGCATGTTTGACAAATAAATTAGGCGTTAAAAAAACAACTACGGGATTATCGACTGACATCGACATCGCAACTTCTTCCGCTGTGGGTTTCACTTCTTCTTCTTCCACTTGCGGCACAAGAAAACCTCCTATGTTTTGAGCTTGGAAGTTCGGTAGATACGCGAAAAACAGGAGTATAATTATCTTTTTCATTTTTCCCTTCAAGATTATTAGCGTGAACTTGATATGTGCTACCGATTTTACGTTGTTACGTAAAGAAAACCCCATAACATTACAGATGGATCCTAGCATATTCAAACGTTGGAGTCAATTGATGCCAGGCCTTGAAAATATGTAAAAACTAGTTTTCCCGGCAAGAACTTGCTGACCGGGCAGCTTCTTTATATGATTCTCTGAAAAAAATCACCCATTCACGCATATAGTCCATCGTGTCATGGTCAGAAGTTATTGCTGACGCATTTCTCCAGTTGACGGGCAGTGGTTTGTCCGGCAGGCGACGGAGCAATTCCATCGCCTCCGCATTGTTTTCAGGTCCTCCATTATCAATAATGGCTTTCCACGCTTGACCAAGTTCCATGGAAGAATCCATGCACATGGCACGGATCAGCTGGCGGAAGAAAGCAAAATGCGCGGCAGTCCACCGTTGCTGGTATTTAAAGGAGTTTGCCAAATGATATGCGTCAACAGCTGGATCAAGCAGCATGTCTGCCGTATATTGCGAGTGCTGCTCTGCCCTGATCTGTACGCTTTCATGTTCCGGATCAGGATAAAAGTCGCGCCTGATTGGAAGACGCCGCAGTGCAGATTTCATCGGACCCCCAGGCGTTCCTGGGCGATAGTTCCACAACTTCTGACCGTCCTCTGATAGCACGAACTCTATGAAACGGCGAGATACAACGGGGTTTGGGGCTCCACGCAGCAGGCTTATAGGATCTCCGCTCATGCTTGAGCCTCCCAGAGGTGTAATGTAGTCGAGCCTTGTTTTATCTCCCACACGCGTGACCTCTGCCTGAACCCGGCTGTAAAAATCGATGGAAATTCCGGCAGCTGCATCCCCTGAGGATACATCTACGGAAACTTTCCCCGCTCCATCAGTGAAGTAGCGTGCGTTGGCACCTATGAGCTGGACAAGATGGATACCCCGCATCCAGCCGTCTTCAACATCTTTCTGGTATTCCTGTGGAACAGCCTCAGGCATTTGTCCAGACGGTAATTTGCTTTCAGCAATTTTTTCTTCAAAATGGTTGATCTGCTCTTCTGTCCAGCCATTTTCGATCAGATGCTTGTAGCATTCTGAATGAATGATCATTTCGAATGCTTTCGCTATCGAGCCTGATTTAGTGGGATCCGTCACGCCGATTTGTCCGAAGTATCGGGGATCCGTGAGGTCATTCCATGACGTTGGAGTTTTTTCAATACCGAGCTCTTCCAATCGGTCAGGATTTGAGCAAATTCCAAAACCTGATAAAACAGCACTGTAGAAAACAGGCGTTCTCCATACTTCTCCGCCAAGAGATTCGGGAAACATGCTTGTACCGTCATCGTTGGCAAGCAGGCCTGCCGGTATCTCCTCTTCATTCCAGGGTGCCACAGTAAATCCCTGACGCTCAGCCGATGAATGGTCGTAGGTGCCGCCACCGAAAAAGAGGTCGATCATTATTCCATATTCTTCTGCATCATCATGTTCACGAAAATTTTCCCAGACTTCAAGCAAGATGGGGTCCTCTGGAGGACGTTTGGCGATAGTTGCCGAGGCAGCGCCTTCCGGCCATGGCAAACCGTTGCGTTTCCGGTAAGCACGGTATGCCGAGATATACTCTCCGCTGATGTATCTCATTATTTCCGTCGTGCCGCCGATTGCCCTCCAGTCAACTTTAACAGGTGTTCCATACTTGTTTTCGTGCCACTTGGAAAATCCCTGTTCAAATTCGTCACGAATTACAGCTATATGAGGCGAAACGATAACGAGCACGGGATCGCCCGCCTTCCATTTTCCGGTTGGCTTTTCCCGTTGGAATATAAATGGCATTGCAACGGTAATTACAGCAGCAATTATAATGGCAATTTGTTTGATTTGCTGGGGGGAGTCTTTTTTCTTCATTCAGGCAAGGCTACAATGTCTTTAAGATTAACACGGGCTGTTACTTTGCGTGATTCTTCCCGTACGAGTACCTGGGGATTAAGCTGGAAGATGGTTATAGTCACAGACTTGCCATCCGGCGTAACGACATCCATCAGGTGCTGGGCAGATTCTCCCAGGTAAACAGTGCCGTACAGGTTGCCTTCAAAAGACAAGGAATCGGGAAAAGTGTCGCCCCCTTCAATGTGTATGGCTTCGGGGCGTATGGATAGATGCTTCGCGCTTCCCGGATTAAATTTCGAGCCGAAGAAATCAGCAGGCAGGAAATTCGTTTCGCCTATAAAAGAGGCAGTAAATGTATTTTTCGGCTTTCTGTAAATTTCTACTGGAGATCCGATTTGCTCAATTATTCCATTTCGCATAATTGCGATTCTGTCAGCAATAGAGAGTGCTTCCTTTTGATCATGCGTTACATACACGGCAGTTAAACCAGCCTCCTTGCAGATTCTCCGTATCTCCACACGCATTTCGAGGCGCAGCTTTGCATCAAGGTTTGAAAGAGGCTCGTCCAGAAGCAGACAACGAGGCTCAACAACAAGAGCACGCGCCAGGGCTATACGCTGCTGCTGCCCTCCGGATAGCTGATTTGGCTTGCTTGTTGCGTACTTCTCCATTTTAACAGTTTTCAGGGCTTTTCTTACGCGTTCATTGATTTTAACCTTGGAAACTTTTCGCATTTGAAGACCAAAGGCAACATTTTCTGTTACTGTTAAATGCGGCCATAGGGCGTAACTCTGAAAGACCATTCCCGTGTCTCGTTTATGCGGAGGTACATGAGTGACGTTATCGCCGTCTATATGTACTTCGCCTTCATCAGGAGTATAAAAACCGGCAATATGTCGTAACAAAGTGGTTTTGCCGCATCCGCTTGGGCCGAGAAGGAAGAATAATTCACCGGGTTCGATTTCGAGGTTAACTTTGTCGAGTACTGTTG
>JAAZFF010000286.1 GCA_012511845.1 Lentisphaerota bacterium | reverse complement strand
TTGCCACACCGCGCAGATACGTAGCAGCGGCAAAACCTGCCAAATCCCCCACAACTCCGCCGCCAAGTGCAACTATGAGGTCTGTACGGGTAATTTTATATCCGTTAAATGTATTCCATAACGTGGAAACCATTTCAAGCGACTTGGAGTTCTCGCCTGCCGGCACGGAAACCTGTTCTGCCTCGAAACCGTTCGCCTCAAGCGATTCCATTACAGGACTGAGATGAAGATTGCACACATTGGAGTCGGTAACGACACACGCCCTGCGTCCCTTGACTGTTTTTTGGGCAACTGCACCGATTTGCCGCAACACTCCGGGACCGACTGTTATGTGGGAGTTGCCCGCTCTGGCGTTTACTGTTGTCTCAAATAGTTTCATTTTTTGCTGTGGTCTTGAAATATGATTGTAAAATTCTTGTAATTAAATTGCTTATTTCTGATTGTTCGTGATTATCGCATTTTATTTGCAGACTCTCAAGAGAAAGGATTTTATTGCATTGAGGCATGAAAATACGTATTTTAAATAGGCACTGCACCACTTGCAGGTGCAGGCATTCGGTACTAAAACAGGGAGTAGCATGAAACAGGATTTGATAGCAGTTGTGGATCTCGGCGGCACAGGCACTGCGGCACTGACGAGGGCGATACGGGATATGGGTGTTTACAGCGAAATATACAGCCACGACATCAGTTCCGCCGCGATGAAATCTTTGATCGGTTTAAGGGGAATCGTGTTATTCGCAGAAGCAGATAACGAAACAGACACTCCGACTTTTAACGTGGAAAGCGAAATATTTGAAATCGGCGTGCCTGTTATGACGGTAGCATATAAAGCACAGGATTGTTCACCGTCTTTGAACTTCTGGAACGAAGATGATGAAGGGTCTATGGAAGCCTTGAGCAATTTTGTATTTCAGGTCTGCGAGTGCGAAAAGAACTGGAATATGAAAAACTTTATTGATGCACAAGTTGAGTTGATACGCAAGCAAGTAGGCAATGGAAGAGTGCTTTTGGCACTTTCCGGCGGAGTCGACAGTTCGGTTGTAGCGGCACTCCTCATGAAAGCGATAGGTGAGCAGCTTATATGTGTGCATGTTAATAACGGACTTATGCGCAAGGGAGAATCAGAAGATGTTCTGAAAATGTTTTCCGATGCGCCGGGCTCCAAACTGATTTATGTCGATGCTGTCGATCGCTTCCTGACGAAATTAAAGGGAGTTGCCGATCCGGAAGAAAAACGCAAGATTATCGGTTCGGAGTTTATACGGATTTTTGAGGAAGAGGCGCGCAAGCTGGAAGGAATAGAGTTTCTTGCCCAGGGAACGATATATTCCGACGTTGTCGAAAGCGGATCCAAGACAGGAAAAGGTGTAAAGAGCCACCACAATGTGGGAGGGCTCCCTCCTGATTTGAAGTTCAAACTTGTTGAACCTGTCCGCAACCTTTTCAAGGATGAGGTTCGCGCCTGCGGTCTTGAGCTGGGACTTCCCCGAAGCATGATTTTCAGACAGCCGTTTCCCGGACCGGGACTTGCCGTGAGATGCCTGGGAGCCATAACAGTCGAAAGACTTGAAGCTGTAAGGGAGGCTGACGCTATTTTGAGGGAGGAATTTGCACTTGCAGGTCTTGATAAAACCGTCTGGCAATACTATGCGGCCATTCCTGACTTCCGCTCGACCGGCGTTCGTGACGGCTCCAGAACCTACGATTACCCTGAAATAATCCGTGCAGTAAATACTGTTGATGCCATGAAAGCCACGATTGAGCGAATAGACTGGGAAGTACTGGAAAAGATAGTGAACCGCATTCTGGCAGAAGTAAAGCATGTAAATCGCGTATGCTACGATCTGAGTCCGAAACCGCCCGCTACTATCGAGTGGGAGTAATACCCTGACAAACATTTAACTTATAGAGAACATGAAAAGCAAAGTTTTTAGAATTTTAATTGTATTCACCGCACTTTGTGTGTCGGGGTGTATACTCTGCCACACTTCTGTGGAAGAGGATAAAATACAGATCACGGAAAAAGTGCCAGATCGCAAACCGCTTATTAATCCGAAAAAGGTGATGAAGATTGCGGCGGAAACGACTACAGAAAAATATCCTGATGCCGACAGCGTACTGCTCGATGACTATAGCGTAGAGCAGTATAACCCGGATGGTACGGGAGTCAGCTTCAATGAGTGGTACGAAAAAATTCTTACGGAAAAAGGACGCCGCAAATCAAGAACTGCTTCGCTTTGGATGAACACCTCTTACGGTACAGTAAATGTGGAGTTTGCGAATCTGATTAAACCTGATGGAAGAATCGTACCGGTTGATATTGAGTCAAACAGTCGCGTGATGATCGAGCCGGGGCAGATGGGATCGAATATTTACGATCCGAACAATAAAATCCTGACTGTGGCATTTCCGGGAATGGAAGTGGGAGACGTTCTTCACATCGGGGTGGAACGCACAACAACAAAATCCCGCGTTCCGGACCAGTTCAACAGCTATATGGTTTTTGAAATGGCGATGCCGATTGTCAAAATGACGCAGGAAATAATTGCACCGGCGCAACTGCCGCTGAAAAAGATCAGGAAGCGTGATGAGATCGGCAGGGGCATAAAATACCGTAAGAAAAAATTAGCCAATGGGGATATCCGTCATATCTGGTCGGTTGAAAAAGTGAAACAAATTTTTCCTGAACCCAACATGCCGGCATGGCACACGTGCGTGCAGCGCGTTCTCGTGTCGACAATGGAAAACTGGGAAGATTTGTCGCGCTGGTACTGGAAAATTTCAGAGCCGCGCATGGCAGCTGTTGTTCCGGAGATGCAGGCAGAGGTGGACAAAATTATCGATGGAGCTGAAACGCGTGATGAAAAAATCTGGCGGCTTTTTACATACGTATCGCAGAAAATCCGTTACATGGGAGTAACACCTGAAGATGAAGCGCCAGGCTATGAACCGCATGATGTATCGCTCACATTTTTAAACAAATACGGTGTCTGCCGCGACAAGGCGGCTTTACTCGTTGTAATGCTGCGGATGGCGGGCATAGATGCCTATCCTGTGATAATTCATGTCGGAGAGAAGAGAGATCCCGAAGTGCCGCAGCTGGCATTTAACCATGCAGTTGTGGCAGCAAGTTCCGATAATCCCGATGCTGAAGGTGCAGACAAGTATATCCTGATGGATCCGACTAATGAAAGTGCGTCGCGTCTGCTGCCGGAATATCTGTGCGAAAAAAGCTTTATTGTGGCAACTCCCGATGGTGACGGACTGATGGAATCAGCCGTTCTCCCGGCAGATGAAAACATGGTTTCAATTGATACGCAGAGCCGTATTGAGGGTGACTGGCAGCTGGTGGAAACACACATAACTTTCAAGGGAGTAAACGACACCGTTTACCGTGGCGCATTTGCAAATATGACGGCTGATGATCGTCTCCGTTCGGTAGAGGGACTGTTGCAGTCTGCGCTTCCGGGAGCGTGTCTGACGAAGCTGGAGATTACACCGGATGACATGCAGGATACGGCAACACCGCTTTCTGTTGCGTTGGGGTATGCCGTTCCGGGCAGCGTCCTCACGGGCGGTGTCACGGTGGTGACTCTGCCACGAGTGGGCGAGACGTTCGGTTACGTGAATTTTCTCGGTGGGAGAACAGGTCTGGAAAAACGCCGTTTTCCGCTTGATACGAGTATTCCCTGCGGAGTGGAGGAGCATGTTGTGGTTTATCCGAATTTTGAAGCTGATGGTTTTGAATGGGGAGGCGACGGGGAGATGGTTTCGTCCGGTGTTTCCTTTTCTCAGACAGCCGTTGTTTCAAATGATGCCGTTGTGTGCAATTCAAGCTTTGTAATGTCGAAAAGCCTCTATATGCCGAATGAATATCCGGAACTCCGCTCGGTTTTCATGGCGAAGGAATCTGCCGGCAGAGCAGTAGGCTTGTGGTCTGAAGCACGTTCGGGAGATGAGCTCAGGGAGGAGCCGGTAATTGTAGATCGCATACCGCCTGCTGATACGCGAGTGCTTTTAAGTGAAACAGATATTTCTCCGATGGCTGAATCTAATGGATGGGTGAAAGTTCACCATGAGCGCAGTGAGATACTGACGTATGCAGGGAAAAAGAAGTCGGGAGATTTGCAGTTTTCATTCAATCCGGCAACGGAAAGCGCTGAGCTGATTTCGGCTGAGGTGATCTCTCCTGATGGACAGGTACACGAAGTAACAGAGCTTGAGATAAATATGATGGATCAGCCGTGGGTGGCGTCGGCACCTCGCTACCAGGCGGGGAAGACGCTTGTAGTAAATCTGCCCGGTCTCGAAGTTGGAAGTGTGATCGATTATAAAATACGGCACAAAGTTTATGGGAAACCGGCGCGTGCATTTACAATGTATTTTGGAGGATTTTCCGACATGGAAGAACAGGTGCTGCGCTTGCAGTCAAATGAAGACGGTATGAGTTTTCCGGGTATGTCTTCAGGTGAAAATATTGAAATTGCCTATACGAACATGACGGGAATGCTGAAGGAGGCGAACATGCCTCCTGCCCGTTACTTGTTTGACAAAAAGTACAGTGTTGAGGCTGAGTTCGATGTGTGGGAGTATGGACGCATAATCGAGACGAATATGATTATTAAAGCGGTGAACCAGCCGGATGCTGTCGGGTTGTCTGAAAAGATAACTGCCGGTCTCGAGACGAAGAAGGAAAAGGTAAAGGCAATCAGGGACTATGTTGCCAAAAACGTACGCGGTATCGGTGTGTCGTTTTATGATTTTACGCTTGCTTCCATATCGCCTGCCGACACCACACTTGGTGCTGAGTACGGGCATGGAGTTGATTTGGCAGTTCTGACGTATGCGATGCTAGATGGGGTCGGACTTGAGCCGCGTATTGTTTTAGGTGACAGCGTACGTCTGGCATCAGATACGGAAGACAGTGCTGTTACAAGTCATGATTTTATAGATACTGTTCTTGTAGTTGTCGATGATGGGGATGAAACGTACTATGTGAACGGTGGAAGCCAATACTCGGACTTGCAGACAACGGGAGCAGACGGGGTTCTGTGCCTTGATACGGTAAATAAAAAGTGGTACGAGCTTAAACTCCCCGGGGAATATGCCGACTCCGTTACAACGAGATATGACGTTGAAGTAATGGAGGATCTGAGTGCTGTTGTTGAGATTACCCGCGAATTGCGCGGAGCAAATACGGAAGGTTTTCGACGATTGCACACGGAGATTACACCGGAAGATCGCCGCCGACACATTCTGGAGCTTGTATCATCTTATTCTCGCAGCGCCCGGCTTGAAGGGGAGTATGAGGCAGATTTTGATTCATATCCTGCTGTGGAGAAGTTCAAAATCAGCATTCCTTCCTGGGCTGTTAAAGAGGGCGATGCTTTAAGCGTCAGGCTTATCGGTTCAGGACGTACAGCGATAGGACCACGTTATGGGGAGCGGGTTTATCCTTTTTACAGATCGGGGATCAACAGGCTTTATGACGAATGGAATATAGTGCTTCCCCGGGGCGCAGCAGCAGCATCGCTTCTGCCGCGTGAAAATAATTTTGATCGTGCTGATATCGGTACGGTTCTCAGCACGACGTGCAGGGAGATGCTGGACAGTGACGGGCGGCTGCATGTTCAGGTGCAGCGCAAGGCTGTGTTGGAGTGTGCCATGTTTGAGGGTGCTGATTACGAAGAGTTCATGAAATCAGCACTCAACACACGCGGCCGGGTAGCTGATACGATTATTGTAAAAACGGAAGCTAGGCCCGGCAGATCCGGGCAGTGATCAGTGGACAGTGGGCAGTGGGTAGTTTGCTTATGCGGCATCGGGATCGCTATCGCCATCGGCATCGGGTAGGGCGAGGCCCGGCAAGCCGTGCAGTGGACAGTGGGTAGTGGGTAGTGGGCGGTTTTCTCGGCGGCGCAGCCCGGGCAGCCAACTGACCTTATTGACCGCATTGACCTTATTGAAATGCTTTACTGTCGAGCCCACTCCGTCCACGTTGTCCACCATGTCCACTTTGTTCAGTTGCGGCAGCGGCGACACCTGACGCCGTGGGACTCCGACGCCGTGACGCCCATCAATTGTGACCCCGGACTCCGGACCCGGGATTTTTCTGATCCAAGCCTTTCGGGCAGTGATCAGTAGGCAGTGGGCAGTGATCAGTTTCTAAGCAGGCGGGCACAGACAGGAATGTCTATGCTACAGTTTACACATCCTCAGCTCTGCGTCTCCGCGCCTCTGCGTGAGATATCTGCGGCACATAAGTACTGCCCACTGCCCACTATCCACTGCTCGGCTTGCCGAGCTCTCAATAAACGCTGAACGATACGTATGCGCAGGTTGTATCTCCCTTGAATTCCGGCAGATTCGACAGGATCCATTCCGGAGTTTCGGGAGCATCCGGATCAATTTCTGCAACGCGCAGCTCTGTCCATTCACCTTCACATACGTTGTAGTAAATACGTGTTCCATCAAAATTGAAAACAGGATGGGGGTGTGATTTTCGCCATGAGCGGGCGCCTTTTGTTGATACAAAGTAATCTATCCTTACGCTTTTACCGTCCTTTTCCACTGCATCCCCTACTGTAACAACCTGCTTGCCTGTAGCGACGTAATCTGCTTTTGTGGCTTTACCATCGCTGACGAATAGTGTGCCGTCGGGGCCAAACGACGGATGGTCGGTAGAGAAACGTGTAAGGTGGCGGCCTTTTTTTGTAAATATATTTACGGTAAAATTTCCTTTTTCAAGTATTTCCTGCGCGTCGGGACTCCATGAAGGGTGTCCCCATTGCGGCAGAAAGCGGAGGAACTTGCCAGTTGTATCGTATACAACCTTGCCTTCTCTCTTGCTGGCTGCACCGGACTTGAAATTATCCTTGCCGCTTCCCTGTGAAATTTTAAAAAATACGTATTTGTCGCCGGGACTCATTACAGGGAAGAAAATTGACATTTTATCTTTATTGCCGGTAAATGTTGTCTCAAGCCATTCAGGGTTCAAAGATTTAATTGCGTCAATTGCGTCATTGATTGTAACAACAGTGCGAATTTTGTTTTCGTTCAAATCATATACTTCAAAATCGCGGTGTTTCGTCGGATTCCAATGGTATCCGTACAGCGGTACGAGATTTCCCTTTCCATCCGGTGAAGTAAAGCCGAGCTGACGCTCAGTTGCGAGGGTTCGGGTTTGTTTTGTTTCAACATCGTAAGCATAAACTGTCCAGACACCTTTGCTGTGGTTATGGTAGACAACGGTTTTGCCTCCCTGCATCCACTGCTGGCATGCTGCACGGTGCGCATCTTCAGTTTCAATATTTGTTGCGATTGTTTCTTCTTTTCCTGTTTCCCTGTTCCGCAGAATTATCTCTCCTGTTTCTGAGCTTGGAGTTTTTGAAGCATAAAACACAACGTATCTTCCGTCGGGAGACTCGGGGCAGACGTTGAAGTACGAGTGTATAGTATGGCGTTCCGGAACGTCGGAGACCGGTGTTCGTGTACAGTGCTTCCATGCGGAAACAGACGGAACAGAGGCGATTGCGGAAGAGGTAGCGATTAACATGGCTATAAAAACTTTCATTTCAAGGTAATTGCAGTAGTTGATATATCTTTGTCGGCAATATTAACTGCAGCTGACCAGGCTTCGGGCATATCGCGTGCACCGACTGCTTTGACCATGCAGCGAACAGTGCGCCCGGCGAGTTCTTCCGTAACGGCAAGTTCCGATGATGCACCGTACGTCAAGGGGTAATTATCGGCAAACCAGTAGTAACGGAAATCAGTGATACCTGAAGCTTGAGCACTGCACGTCAGGGTGTGTCCGGCAGAGGGGGTTCCTGATATTTCCGGGCGTGCTGTGAAAATGTCAGGAACTTTCTGTATGTTTTCTGTTTTCTGACAAACTTCGATCCAGTCGATTATAAAATCCTCACGCTGCTCCGGTACGCCCTGGTTGGCTTTCAGCGCGTAGTCGGCAAGCAGGTACAGTCTTTCGAGATACGTTGGTGAAGTTGGCATGCGGAAAATTTCGATCCATTTTTCTTTTTTATCGTCGTCGGGGTCGGGATAGGAGACATTAATGTACGTTATCTCATCATCGAGAATGAATTCCCATGTGTGGAAAATTCCATCCCAAATCTCCAATCCTCCGGGTATCCCGGTAACTTGTTCATCAAGTTTGCCGCCGAACCCCTTTCCTCTCGTATAACTGTTTGTTGACATCACGAATGAGCTTTTTACGTGAGGATAGTGAATGTGCGTTGAGAGTCCGTTTAAGTAGCTGGGTCCTATACCGTCGAATTCAAAAAAGTCGCATTCGATACGGTTTGAAGTTCTCCAGTACAGGAATTCCGAACCATACGACCAGAATGCCGGGAACAGACCGCCCGGGATTTCGTCGGAATTGTGTTTGGGGAACATGCACCTGATACGGAAGATTTTAGGTCCAGCCCATGAATAACCTTGTCCAAGATCATTTATGGAGCAGATACCGCTGGCAAAATATCGGTCATCGCTTTTCACAAGTGACAGTGTTTGGAGACCTTTGTCACTATCGTGCCCGTAGACGTTCGGCTTGCGATCCGGCAGCATGATTTGTGCGCTTCCGCCGACGGCAGTATTCCATCCCGGTGCCATCCACAAGTCTCCGACTCCGGATGTACTCGGGCTTATTCTGAAATCATTGAAGTCATCGAAGAAGACCTGTTC
>JAAZFF010000285.1 GCA_012511845.1 Lentisphaerota bacterium | reverse complement strand
TGCCATGATAAATATCAAAAGCAACAAGATAATAATATCCATCGTACACCTCTTTCTTATGCAATAAAGTATCAACTATTTAAGTATTTATTTCAAGGAGTTTGCTTTTTTCATCTAATCGAACCTGCAATTTTTTGCAGTACAATTTTATTAACTGGTCATTTAATACATACAATCGTAATATAGGCTTTTTTCAAGGAGATACTACATGAGCATTTTAAGCAGCACTGAAAAAGTACACGAAAAAATCATATCTATTGGTACATCTCACCCCCGACTTTGTGCTCAAACTGACACATTGCCCGCCGATTTGGGCAAATGTGAGCCGTTTATCAACGCCATGATAAAAGAGTCGAGCGCCCTCATGGAGGTACCACCCCTGACACGCATTATGGATGGCAGGCGACTGCTTTCCGTCTCACGCGAAGCTCTGCGCCGCATTTCCATACTGGCAATAGCATGGATGCGAACCCGCAATCCTGATATTTTAAAACGTGCAGAAGAGGAGATGCTCGCCGTATGTAGCTTTACCGACTGGAATACGTCTCATTATCTCGACACGGCTGAAATGAGCCTCGGAGTAGCACTCGGGTACGACTGGCTGTACAATGCCCTTTCACCGGAAGTTCGAGAAAAAATTGCTGAAGGGCTTTGGAAGCTCGGACTTGAGACTGCTGTAGAAGAAGCGTTCTGGCAAAAGAACCGCAACAACTGGGGGCAAGTATGCAACGCCGGCGCCATTGCTGCAGCACTGGCACTGGCAGAGAGACATCCGGAAACGGCTTCTTTCATAGTGACGCGTGCATTCAAAGATATTTCGATCCCGATGGAAACGTATGCCCCGGACGGATTTTATCCTGAGGGTCCGATGTACTGGGAGTACGGAACTTCTTTTAACATTGTTTTTCTGATGCTCATCGAAAGCGTCTTCGGCACTATGGGCAATCTTGAAAAAAAACCGGGGTTCGTAGAATCTGCCTTATATATGCAGCACATAACAGCACCATCTGGTAAATTCTTTAATTTTGCCGACAGCAGGATATCGGGCGGATTGAGTTCTTCGATTTTGTGGTTTGCCGACAACTTTGGTACCGAGGATGGGGGACTGTTAAAAATTACGTGGAATGCTCTGAAAAAAACTCCAGAGCTG
This sequence comes from Lentisphaerota bacterium, assembly GCA_012511845.1. Taxonomy (GTDB): domain Bacteria; phylum Verrucomicrobiota; class Kiritimatiellia; order RFP12; family UBA3636; genus JAAZFF01. The sequence continues at coordinate 1,033 of JAAZFF010000285.1, read as the reverse complement.
TTTCTTAAAGATCGGCTTGCTCCGCTGATTCTGGTTTTTGGTTTAAAAGATTCAATACCCTCAAAAGCCGATCCCGGCGCACCGTCGCTTGATATACATGGAAGAGGTCAGAGTGAACTTGTTGTAATGCGGAGCGCATGGGATGACCAGGAAGCATGGTATGTGGGGATAAAATCGGGCACTCCGTCAGCTTCCCACGGTCATATGGATGGCGGCTCGTTCATTCTTGAAGCCGGCGGCGTACGATGGGCTGAAGAGGCAGGAAGCGAAACATACGGATTACTTGAGCAGAAAGGTTTCGATCTCTGGAATGGTGCGCAGGACGGACCAAGATGGGATGTTTTCAGATACGGTAATCTCAGCCACAATATCCTCGTAATAAACGGAGAGCGACAGCTTGTGAGCAAAAGTGCTTCAGTGTCTTTAGCTGAACTTAATGTACAGAATCCGCATGCCACGGTAGATCTGTCTGCCTTATATGCCCGAGATATAAAACGCAAATTTAAATTTAAAGGACGCAATTCTCTGACAATTGCTGATTCTATCGGAGATCTCAAGCACGGAGATTCGATCCGCTGGCAAATGCTGACCTCTGCCTCTGTGGCAGTCGGTGGCAGTGTCCTCACCCTGACACAGGACGGCAGGGCGATGAAAATCACAACCACTGAAAACATCCAATGGAAAGTTACAGAAGCAGCAGATATGTACAGAGAATGGGACACACCACAAGAAAACATGCGTGTTGTCTCATTTGAGCTGTCAGTATCGGATTGTGAAAAACTGGAATTCGAGACGGTATTTGAACTTGTCGGGTAAGGTCCGGCAAACCTGGCAGGTAGGGCTGGTTTCTCCCGGCTCCGTCCGCTAACTACGTCCGTCTTCGAACCCTACGCCGGGACAAGCCGAGGCAAGCCGGGCAGTGGGTAGTAGGTAGTTTTCTCATGCGCCGCAGGCTGTAGCACGGACATTCCTGTCTGTGCCCGCTAGCTGAGCACTGGGACCGCGAGGCTCCGTACTCGCATCACGGTTACTG
>JAAZFF010000029.1 GCA_012511845.1 Lentisphaerota bacterium | reverse complement strand
GCTATGTATATGCTTGTCCGACCTCTTTCACGGCCTTTTACCCCGGCACGTGTGGCTCTGCTTATTGAGCAAAACCATCCTGAATTGGAAGAGCGCCTGTCTACTGTTGTTCAATTGCTTTCTGATCCTGAGACCCAGGCAGCAGGTTCATCGCAGCTACTGGCAGTACTGACAACTGCGGCTGTGGTTGATGCCAAGGCTGTTTCTCCCAGACAGGCTTTTACAACACGCACTATCAAGCCGAAGCTGGTAGCGGCAGCTTCTGCTGTTGCAATTCTGGCGTTTCTTTTTCTTTTGTGGCCGAGACCGACGGCAAGGCTTTTCGTTCGTGCTGTAATGCCATCTGCTGAAATCGGCAATGTGTACGCCGATAATCTCAGCGTTGATCCCGGTGATATTGTTGTTTTGAAAGGATCTCCACTGACTGTGGGGCTTGTAGCAAGTGCTGATTTGAAAAGCGATGCATATTTCCGTACGGAACACATTGTAAACGGCAAGTCGCGTGAAATCGCAGAACGTATGCGCCAGCTTCCTGATGAAGGTTTGTTTAAGGGCAGGAAGAAGCTTTTGCGCTACGGACATTTCGTTCATACAGTAAACGATTCATTCAGGTACCGTGTTTTATGCGGTGGTGCCCTTTCACGTTTTTATAATGTAACGGCAGTGCCTACTCCTGCGTACGAAAGCATTTCAATAACAAAAACATACCCCGAATATACGGGAAAGAAGCCGTCAGTAGACGATGGCAGCGACATGCGTATTGAATCTGTTGTCGGAACACGTGTTGATATAGAAATTGAGCCGGAAAGAGAGTTGAAGGCGAAGCTGATCCTTCCGGATGGTTCCCATGAACCGACAAAAAGTAAAGACGGGAAGTTGAAGTGGTCATTTATGCTTGGTGATGAAGTCGTCGGTAATTGGCGTATAGATTTGTCTGACGTGCACGGTTTTACTAACGCACCAAGATCGAATATTATAAAGGTTATCGAAGATCGGCGTCCGAATGTGGCAATTGTTTCTCCTAACGCCCGCTCATTCACATTGCCGCCCTTTGAGACTCTTCCTGTTGAATATGTGGCGTCGGATGATTTTGGCCTTGTGGCGCAGGAAATACATATAAGTCGTGACGGAGGTCCTTATGAAAAGTTTACTGATACGAATCCCACGATGATTGTATCGGGCTCTTGGACCGGTACCGGCGCCATAGATCTGTCCAGGATTAATACTCATGGCATTTCTCTTATACGAGCTATTGTTGTTGTCCGTGACAATCTTCCTCCGGAAATGGGAGGTCCGCAGGAGGCCCGCAGTGTAGCCATTGAAATCAAGATAGAACGTGATGCCCAATCCCTTGCAATGCAATTCATGGAGCAGGACTTTGAGGCTATTGACACCATGCTTGAAAATCTCAAGGCAGAACTTGCCGAGGCAGCGGAAAAGGCAGAAGAAGCATTGCTGAAGATGGAGGAGGGAGCCGACGATGATGCTTCTGAGGTTCTTGCCGAAGCAGATGCAGATATGCGTGAAGCTGAGGAGAAACTGAACGAACTCATCGATGCCCTTGATGACAGCCTGCTGTCAAAAATGCAGCCCGAATTGGAAGATTTCCGTTCAGAAGAGTTTGCAGAGGCACTGGAACAATCTCAGGATGCTCTGCTGGCAGAGCAGGAAGATCGCAAGAGTGAAACGGAGCAGCTCAGGGACGATATTTCCAAAGCGTTGGACAAAACGGAAGAACTGTCGAAAAGCATTCAGCAGGAAAAAGATCAGCTTGAGAACCTCATGAAGGCAGTGGACCTTGCTGATCGTCAGCAAACACTTGCTGATACTGCAAAGCCCGATGAAATGTCGAGTCAACAGCTTGAGGACTGGAAGGCTGAGCAGAAGGCTGTGGAGGAAGCGCTTACTGAGGCAAAAATAGATGGAGCTTTGGAGCCTATGCGAAAAGCCACGGAAGAAATTGCCTCCGAGATCAGGGAATTGGCAGAAGAGCAGAAGAAACTGGAAGATATAGCTGAGCGTTTGGGGCAGGATGAAACACATGACGAGGCTAAAGCGCAGCTTGAGCAGATGACCCCTGAAATGCCTGCAGATGCAACCCCTGAAGAACGGGCTCAGGCTCTTGAAGAACAGGTATCCGAGACGGCAGAAGCACTTAATGAGCGACTTGAAGACCTTGCCGAGAGATTTGATAAAGTAAATGAAGCTCTGAAGGGCATCGAAATTCCACAACCCCCAACGGGAAAAGAAGATCAACAGGAGGCACTGGAGGCTAAACTGGAAGATGCCAAGCAGGAGGCAGAAGCATATTCTGAGGCTCTTGAGTCAGCCTCAGAAGATATGGGAAGTGCGGAGGCAGAAGCAGGTGAAGCAGTAGATTTGCTTGAACAGTCTTCAGACATGGAAGCTGCGGCTGAAAAAATGGAAGCTGCGGCTGAAGATATGGACAGTGCAGCGGAAAAACTCGATAGAGCCAAGGGCAATGTAGAGGAGCTTGCAGAAAAACTTGACGATCTGGCAAAAGACCTGGCACAACGTGCAAAAGAATCGATGGAGACGGCTGGAGAAGAGGCGGGTGAACTTGCCGAAGAAAAAAGTCAGGGAGAAGGCGAACCAATGCCTCCCGAGGACGGTCCTCCCGGAGAGTCCACGCCTCCGGAAGATGGTCCTCCCGGCGAACCCACGCCTTCGTCAGAAATGGCAGAGAACGCCCAGAGCGCAGCCGAAGACCTTCGGGCACTTGCGGAACTGATTGCAAATCAAATGGGGTACCCCGAGATTCCAACCCCTTCAGAGCCGATGAATATGCCTGCAAAAAATTCCATGGAAGGAGATATGCCGGGAGAGAAAAAGGATGCCGGCAAAGGCAAAGACGACGGAGTACCGGAAAGACTCAGAAGAGCCGGATTGTCTGATTTAGACTGGTTCCGCTTCAAAAGCGGAACATCTACAATAGATTTTGAAGATGCTCTCCATGCTGTACCGGAAGAATACCGTGAACTGGTCAGGGCATATTTCCTTGAACTTGCAAAAGAAAGAGATTAGGGTTCAACATTATGACAGGAAAAGCGTTCAGCTTCCGTTGTGTTAGCTTAACAGTTTTCGTAACGACAATTTTATCACCCTTTTTCATTGAGGAGGCGTTTGGCCAGCATCAGGCTTCAAGCGTTTACGAAAGTGAAAGGGTAGAAGCATCAATTGAGGCCGGTCTTGCATACCTGCATACTGTGCAAAAGGCTGATGGTTCGTACCCTGAGAAATATGGGAATAACGGGGGAATATCTGCACTGGCGGGAATGGCATTTCTCGCTAAGGGGTATACTCCGGACAGTCAACCTTATGGGGAAAATATTGTAAGATCTGTCAAATACATACTCAATATTGCCAGTGATGGCGGGTATTTCGGAACGGTTAACAATGACAATGGGCAGATGTATGTTCATAGCATATGTACTCTCTTTTTGTCGGAAGTTTCAGGAATGGTGGAGCCCGAACTTCAGTACCGGCTTGATGAGGTTTTACCCAAGGCAAACAAGATTTTGCTTGATGCCCAAAATATAAAAAAAGATCAGAATCACAAAGGCGGTTGGCGGTACAGACCGAATTCCAAAGACAGTGACATGTCGTGCTCCGGCTGGGCGTTGATGGCATTGCGATCCTGCAGGTTGAATGGCGGGCTCGTTCCACCCGATGCAATAGACAGGGCTGTTGAATACGTGAAACGTCATCAGAACAAGGAACACGGATTTTTCATGTACCAGGTGGGTAATAATAGTGGTCAGTCCACACTAAGCGGTGCGGGCATACTATGTCTTGAACTTTGCGGACAACACAATGATCCTGTATCATTACGTGCAGCAGGTTATCTGCTCAAAAATTTTAGACAACTCGAGCGGGCTTCCAATAAATATTACGGCTTGTATTATGCATCGCAGGGACTTTTTCAGATAGGGGGAGAGGCTTGGCAGAGTTTTTCCGAGTGGATGTACAGAGTTTGGATTCCAAAGCAGAAAGCTGATGGTTCCTGGAGAGGAAGCGCCAATGAAGACAGCGGTCCATACAGTACTTCACTGGTTGTGCTTGCTTTTACTGTTCCGTTCCGACAATTGCCTATTTATCAGCGTGACGAGACTGTTGATGAAGAATAATATAAGATAAAGATATGGGAGACTAATGAATAAACGTAAATTATTTATTTTTTCAACATTTATTGTTGTATTTTTCTCATGTTTTCAAGTTATTGCTCAAAGCCGCAACAATAAAAAAGCAGCTCTTGATCCGGTTGAGGAAGCCATCGATGCAGGTCTGACATATCTTTATACCGTGCAGAGAGACGATGGTTCATATCCGGAGAAATTTGGGGATAACGGAGCAATATCTGCCCTTGCAGGAATGGCGTTTCTTGCCAAAGGGTATACACCGGATGATGGTCTTTACGGGGAGAGCATAGTCAAATCCGTTGAATATATACTAAAAATTGCCAGTGAAGAAGGATATTTCGGAACGGTTCACAATGACAATGGCCAGATGTATGTTCATAGTATCTGTACACTTTTTTTATCAGAAGTTTCCGGAATGGTTAATCCTGAACTTCAGGAAAAACTGGATGAGCTGTTGCCAAAAGCCATAAAAATTCTTCTTGATGCACAGAATGTAAGGAAAGATGACTGGCATAAAGGAGGTTGGCGATACAGACCGAATTCAACTGATAGTGATATGTCATGCTCCGGCTGGGCATTGATGGCGCTGAGATCGTGCAGATTGAATGGCGGACGCGTTCCTTCGAACGCTATAGACAGGGCTGTTGAATACGTGCGCCGCCACCAGCACAGGGAACAAGGATTTTTTATGTATCAAAACGGAGATAACAGTAGAGCTGTTACTCTTTCAGGTGCCGGAATATTGTGTCTGGAACTGTGTGGCAGGCACAACGATCCCGCCTCACTTAACGCAACACGATATTTGTTGAGACATTACGACAGTCTTCGCAATCAGGAATTCAAATTTTATGGCATTTATTATACAGCCCAAGGACTGTTCCAAATTGGTGGAGATGCCTGGCGAATTTATTATGACTGGATGCGCACAACCCTGGTCCCTTGGCAGCAAAGAAATGGCTCATGGAAAGGTCACGGCAATGAAGATAGCGGACCATACAGCACTTCCCTGATGGTGCTTGCGTTTACTGTGCCCTACAGACAGCTTCCGATATATCAGCGCGACGAAACTGTCGATGAGGACTGAGTAAAATCGATATTGACTCCAATTCATGGGTCCCTTTACTGCTGCACGATTCTTCAAGCGTTTTAAATGAGGACCAACAAAGATCAGAAGGGGATTAGAAGTCCTATAAGTCGAGCACGTTATCGGGTCGATAAAAAATTACAGCCTGGCTTTCGTAAAGCGACTGTGGCTTCATCCCCTTGATCACCAGGCAGCGGAATCCCCGTTCACTGAGGAGCTCCCTCGCTTGCCGGTATCGACTGCGCTCGAAATCGTCTAAAATCATCACCCCGCCGATGCTGAGATATGGTATGGCGTTGAGCAGACAGCGAAAGCGAACTCTGCCATCAGAAACAACGATATCGGAATGACCCTTCTTCGTGGTGAT
>JAAZFF010000284.1 GCA_012511845.1 Lentisphaerota bacterium | reverse complement strand
TATCTTTAACCAGCAGCAGTGCAGCACACATGCTGCCCGCCATTGCAATTGGTATATTGAGCATCAAAAACAGGGTGTTTCCAAAATATTTCAAGAAATCCGGTTCGCGGAACAACCCTGTAAAGTTTTCAAAGCCAACAAACTTCAAGGGTATATCTTTGAACATGTTATGAAACCGGATATCCCAGTTTGTAAAAGCTAGAACGAGACTAAATCCAAGCGGCAATAAAGTAAAAGCCAGAAACCCGAGGATATTAGGGGTAAGGAAAGCAAGTCCGGTAAAGGTCTGCTTAATAGTGCGATTTCTCTGGGCTCGCCGACGCATTTCTCTGCTTGTTTGTATATTATTATTTTCTTCCATTTTATCACCTATCCATGTCTGCCCAGCCATTGAACTCATACCAGCGCTTCAGGAACACATTATCGATCCACGATATCGGGACTTTTTCTCCTTTTGCACGCAACTCATCAATTTTAGCTTGCGTACGTAAACGCTCATCATACATTTCCTGAAGTTCAGGATTTTCTTCAAGACTGCGCTCTATTTCGAAAGTGATATCAGCATCCAGGTCAGTTAATGCTTTTTCAACTGTCTTAAGGTCATTCATATAATAGTCTTGAGCCTTATTAATCAGACGATCAACAACCTGGTCTATTACGAACGGGGAAGCTTCCATCGGTACTGCAATTGTTTGCATTGCCTCGCTGAATGCTTCATGACATCCCCACTCTTCCGGATAATCTTTAGGGCGTTTAAACTCCTCAAGTTCGGTATACTTTGGATTCGGTGGAAGAGCGTCTGCATCAAGAACTATATTCATGTTGTAGTCTTCACTTGCAAGATACGCCATAAAGTAAAGTGCAAGCTCCTTATTTTTACCGCCGGCGTACACTGCTGTTGCTCTTGTACTCGTTGCCGCTATGGGCATTTTCCAATAAGGAAATTCTGAAACTGTCAACTTCATCGGGCCAAGTCCCTCTGCAATTCTCTCCTCCGTTATTTTACGGAATTGAATCAGCAGGTAACGTCCTCCGCCAACGAGAGCATAATTCCCCTGTCCGAACATTGCCAGTCCGGCACCGCCGTATCCGCTGCCTGCAGCAAAATCGTCTCGTTCTGACGCTGTGGGAATCAGACGCGGGCTTTCGTAAGTCCACTTATAGCGCAGTCTCATAGCCTCTGCCATCGGTTCATTATTTGTCGTCGGCTTTGTGCATGTTTCATTAAAAATTGAACCGCCGGCGGAACGTGCGAAAAGACGCGGCTGAATGTCGGCAACAAAAAATATGCGTTGCAATTCATTTGGCGGATTCGACCGTGTAACAAACTCTTTGCCTATGCGTTCAAAATCATCGACCGTCCAGCGCTTCGGAGGAATTTCAAGATCGATCTTTTCAAAAGCTTCTTTGTTAACCCAGAACATCGTGGCTGTTACATTACAGGGGAATGCAAACTGGCGTTCTTCAAATCTTACTGTACCGTCCTCATCAACTATTTTAACCGGATCCATCAGTTCTGCCCTGATGGCGGGATAAGTCTGAGAGATATCAAATCCCATTTCCAACGCATCATCTGTTACGTCTTCAAGCATACCTACAGAATGCCTGAAGCGCATCGGAGCTCCGCCTGTGTGGTCAACAAGATCTGCACAAACACCGGAAACGCCCTGTATCAGAACCTTTTCACTTGCCATATTTGCAGTATCGACAAGGAGTTCGACATCAGGCGCTTCAGGATAGACTCGTTGAAGCCATTTTTTAAATGTACGAACCTGTTCAGTTCTGGCGGGATTGGAATCGGTAACCCAATATAATACAGGTTTATCCTTGATGGCTCCCGGCAGTGTCCGATACGTAAAGATGCTGGCTACAATAAGGATTGCCAGCAATGTGCCGAAAAGTTTTTTCATACGTAAAAGTCCTTCATGCTCATAAAACTACACTATTATTGCCCCGTCTTTTGCAAATATATGCGTATTCGGCATATAAACCGGCAGGGAGGTTGTCGTTCCGGGACTTAAATTAATATGGGAATCAACTCGCGAAACAAATGAATCACCGTTGGCAGTTGCATAGATATAAGTTTCCGAGCCCATTGGCTCGATTACATCAACGGTAGCTTTAAGAGAAGGCATATCCGGAGTTGAATTGGCGAGCGATGAACCAATATCTTCAGGGCGCAATCCCCAACTTACATCTTCTCCCTCATGCCCTGACAAATCCTCATTCCACTCTTTCGGAAGCGGAATACTTATATCACCTTTTTTAAAAGCGTAGTTTCCTCCCGAGCGTTCGAGCGTTCCTCCAATAAAGTTCATGGGAGGCATACCGATAAATCCTGCTACGAACTTGTTCGCCGGATTATTGTAAAGCTCCAGAGGATCAGCTACCTGCTGAACTTTGCCTGCCTCCATAACAACAATCCTGTCTCCCATTGTCATGGCTTCAGTCTGATCATGTGTAACATAAATCATTGTTGCGCCGAGTTTATTGTGAAGACGATTTATTTCAACACGCATTTGCACACGCATTTTGGCATCAAGATTTGAAAGCGGTTCGTCGAAAAGGAAAACCTTGGGC